>DAICYU010000761.1 GCA_027311485.1 Acetobacteraceae bacterium | reverse complement strand
GGACTCGTCATGGCCAAGAATTGCCTTCCAGCCTGGCGAATACCAAATCTCACCTGTCGTGACATTGCGATCCCAAAGCCCGGTCCCGCTGCCCTCGATCGCAAGTGGCATGAGGTCAGGGAAGCCGAGCGAGGCATCACCCCGTGACGCCACCGGGCCGCTGGACTCCCATACGCGCCGCAGCACAGGGAACAGTGATCCCAGCCGGCCGAACGGCGCCACCTTAAGAATGACCCAGGAAGCTGTACGCTTGATCCACATGGCCTGGTTGCCGTCTGCCGAAGTGATTGCCAGGTACGATTGTCGCTTGTCCGATAAGCGGCAATCGTTCGCCTGCCAACGTCTTAAATGTAGCTGACGCTAACAGCTACCTTCTCCCAAATTAAACGGCGGTGATATCGGTACATAGCCAATTCCTGCCCGCAATGCCAGCGTATCGTATCGAGGAAATACAAGTCATCGCCCGGATGCATCGCGGCACGGCCACATGGCATGCTGAACCCGGTCCGGTCTGGATTGTCGATACGCGGTGCTGCGGATGAGCGGCCTGGGGCGACGTCGTGTGCACGCTGAGCCAAATTACGGAAAAGGATACAGATGGTTACTGTGACGCCCAGGATGATAACCCGTGAAACGAAATAGGGGCGTGGCCGGGGCAAATTCCGGTTTGCGAAGTCGAACTGTTTTGCTTATCCGCTTACGACTCGTGTGCCGCTTGCAAATGATCCCGAAACATAATTCGTCAGCCTGGGCAACCGACTGAACGCGGCACTGCCGATGAGGCTCCATTTACGATCCTTTGTGCAATAGTACAAAAATCCGACACTTCATTCAGAAAATGTCCAACGCGTGCCGACTTCAACCGCATGCAAGGTGCGGGCAAACCACTGAACGGGGTCAACAACGCCATATCTGGTTTTGACGCTGTGTGCCGACGCTGTTCCCACAAAGGCGGCGGTCAGTGCATTTCCCGCAGGCCCCCCGCCAGGCTGGGCGGTCGCGGTGGCCGGCGTCCTTCGGCCGCCAGCACGCAGGGCCAGTCCCCGCCGGTTCGGCGGTGATGCCGTTTGGCGGCGGTGGACAAGTTTGCCAGTCTCGATCAGTTTCCGCGCAGCCGGTGTATCCTCGGGTTGACACTCCGGCAATCATCCCCAACGGTTTCAGCATGGCGGCCTGCTTGCCGTCCTGACCCGTTGACCAGGCCGAAACGGACAGTGTTGCCGGCGGTGTGGCGTGCGCGTCGTTTGAGCCTCGGTAACAGCCCTCCTGGAGAACTCTATGGTGGACTATCCTGCGGACAATGTGTTTGCCGTGCTGGCACGAAGCCCGGATGATCGCCCGGCGATCGGTGCGCCGGGACGCGACTGGCTCAGCCATGGCGCGCTCCGTGCGCTGGCGGTTCGCACCGTCGCCATGCTGAACGCGGCGGGCGTCAGCCGCGGCGACCGTGTCGCGCTGGTGCAGCCGAACGGGCCCGAAGCCGCCGCCGCGTTCGTCACCGTCGCCTGCGGCGCCACCACCGCGCCGCTGAATCCTGGCTACAAGAAGGACGAATTCGCCTTCTACCTGTCCGACCTGGGCGCCAAGGCGCTGATCATCCAGGCGGGGCTGGACAGTCCGGCGCGCAACGTGGCGGCCGATCTTGGCATTCCGGTCATGGACCTGGTTGCCGAGGCGGAGGGGCCGGCGGGCGCATTCCGGCTGCTGCCCGGTAATGGCATGAACGGCGTTGCGGCCAACCCGGGCATGACGGACGCACAGGACACCGCGCTGATCCTGCACACGTCGGGCACCACGTCGCGTCCGAAGATCGTGCCGCTGCGCCATGTCAACATCACCGCCTCCGCCTACAATATCGGTGCGGCCCTGGCGCTCGGCCCGGAGGATGTGTGCATGAACATCATGCCGCTGTTCCACATCCACGGGCTGATGGCCGCCACCCTGGCCAGCCTGGCGGCCGGCGCGGCAGTATCCTGCACGCCTGGGTTCAACGGGTTTCGGTTCTATACCTGGTTCGAGCAGGTGCGGCCGA
>DAICYU010000760.1 GCA_027311485.1 Acetobacteraceae bacterium | reverse complement strand
GCGACCGTTGATATCGGCGCCGCCGCATGGGGCCTTGGCGGATTGATGCTTGCCACTGTTGCGGCCGATGCAACGCTGGATGCAGAAGCGGTGTGGCAGGCGATCGAGGATCGTTGCCCCGCGCTGTCATACCCGTCGCTGGTCCATGTTTTGTTGGCGTATTTTCAGCACGCCGGAACTGCCTTGGCCGATCCGGCACCGGCAGATGGCGCGCATAGCCAGGGCCGGCCCGTTGGATGCCAGCGTTGCGCCAAAGTCATGACCGTCGCGGGCCGCTTCGGCCGGTGCCCGCGCTGCGGCACGCGGGTGTGGCCGCGCAAGCCGGCCAGCCTGAGCCGCACCTGGGCGCTGCTGATCGCGGCCGCGATCTGCGCGATCGGCGCCTATGCCTATCCGGTGATGACCGTCACCCAGTTGGGGCGGGGCCAGCCGATGACGATCGTCGCCGGCATCATCGAGTTGTTCGCCATCGGCTGGTGGCCGATCGGGATCATCGTCTTTGTCGCCAGCCTGACCATCCCGCTGTTCAAGCTGGTCGCCCTGGCGTCGATGCTGATCGGCGTCCACCGCGGCGCTGCCCGAGGACTGCGGAGCCGCACGCGAATTTATCACTTCGTGGAAGCGATCGGCCGCTGGTCGATGATCGACATCTTCATGGTCTCCATCCTGACGGCCCTGGTGCAGCTTGGCTTCCTCGGCACCGTCCATCCCAATCGCGGCGCGGTGGCGTTCGCCGCCGTCGTTATCCTGACGATGCTGGCCGCCTACAGCTTCGATCCCCGTCTGATGTGGGACGCCGCGTCGGACCGGCTACCGGACGATAATACATGAGCGATCTGCCCCCGGATGCGCCCCGTCCCGATGGATCGGGAGCCGATGCCCACGCATCGGCTCCACCGGGGCGCCATACGACCATACCCGAGGCATCCGTGAAGCCGCCGAACCGCTTTGCATTGATCTGGCTGTTGCCGCTGGCCGCGGCAGCCTTGGCCATCTACCTGGGTTATGAGACACTGGCCTCCCGCGGTCCGATGGTGACCATCACCTTCGCCAACGGACAGGGCCTGTCCGCCGGGCAGACCAAGGTCGAGCATAATGCCGTTTCAATCGGAACCGTGCAGCGGGTGGCACTGAGCAGCGACTTCAAGCAGGTCGTCGCGAGGATCCAGATGGATAAGAGCGCGGCGGCGCTGCTGACCAGCCATGCGCGCTTCTGGGTGGTGCGGCCGCGATTCTCCCTGACCGATGTGTCCGGCCTGCAGACGCTGGTTTCCGGCAGCTACATCGCCGTCGATCCCGGTCTGCCCGGCGGCAAGCCTCAATACGACTTCCGTGGCCTGGACCAGCCGCCCGGTGTCCGATCGGACCAGCCCGGGCAGACCTTCACACTGCGCGCGCCAACGCTGGGTTGGCTGGAGACCGGCGCCCCGGTGTTTTATCACAGTATCACGGTTGGCCGCCTGCTGGACTTCCAGGAGCCCGGAATGGGGCAGCCGATCGTCATGCACGTCTTCATCAAGGCGCCCTATGACACGTATGTCCGCAAGGAAACGCATTTCTGGAACAGCTCCGGCCTGAGCGCGAATATCGGGCCGAGTGGGGTGCACATCGCGGTGGAGAGCATGCAGGCCCTGGTTGCCGGCGGCATCGAGTTCGCGAATTTCTCCGATGCCGAAAAGTCACCGCCGGCGACCCCGGACACCACGTTCCCGCTGTTCAACAACTACGACGATGCGCAAAATGCCGGGTTCCGCGACAACATCCATTACGTGGCATATTTCAACCAGTCCGTGTCCGGCCTGGCGCCGGGATCAGCGGTGCAACTCTACGGTATTCGCATCGGCACCGTGACGGGTACCCAGCTTGAGCTTGACTCGCGTTCCGGCCAGCCGCGCGTGCGGGTGACGTTCGATGTGCAGCCGGCCCGCGTGTTCGCGCCGTCCGACGTGCCAACGGCCGACCCGTTCGAGGAAACTCGCAAGATGGTCGAGCTTGGCATGCGCGCCCGGGTGGACAACGGCAACCTCATCACCGGGCAGGAAGTCA
>DAICYU010000075.1 GCA_027311485.1 Acetobacteraceae bacterium | reverse complement strand
GTCAGGGTCGCGTTGGTGGCGTTGCGGTTGACATGGAAGCGCCAGCTCATCAGCAGCACGATGCCGATCACCAGCGCGGTGACCGCCGCCATGGACGCCAGGATCATGGCGACATCGCGGGCGCTGATGTCGGTGACCTCATATCCCTCGGCCAGGGACTTGGCGCTGGGCGGGGTGCGATGGTGGCCGCGGGCGCTGACCGTGCCGGGCGGACGGACGATCGACAGCAGGCCGACCGCCGCGCTGGTGATCGCCAGCAGGCCGAACATCCGGCCCATGCCGGTCAGCTTGCGGGGGGTGCGGTTCCTAGCGCCAGGCATGGCGTGGCACCTCCTGAAGGGCGGGTTTCGGCAGCGGGCCGAACAGCAGGCAGATGCCAAGCATCAACCCGCCGATGCCGGCCATTTCCAGCACATCCATGCCGGAGACGACGAAATGATACCGCAATGACGGCGTGACCAGCCACAGCATGCCAAGCGCCTGGGCCACGATGATCAATACGGCAGCAACCGGCAGCACACGCGGATGCCGGCGCAGACGCCAGGACATCAGCAGAAGCACTGGCACGACGACTCCGGCGATGAGCGCAATCCAGACGGCAACAAGGCTGCCGGCACCGGTGCGGTGCAGGTACCAGGTGATCTCGGTGGGCTTGTCGCCGGACCAGATCACCAGGAACTGGACGAACTGCGTGAACAGCCAGATGCCGGTGGCGCCCAGCAGGAAGGACGCCGCGGCCTCGGGCGCCGCGGTCCGCCAGACAGCGCCGGCCAGCAGGACGGCGAAGCTGACGGCGATGGCGATCTGCGATGCCGCGAACAGGATGCCGTATTCGGCCGAGAACCAGGCCGGCTCGACGGCCATTGCCCAGTCGGCGGCGGCCAGCGTGATGGTCACGGCATAGAGGAACAGGCCGATGGCGGCGATGCCACGGCGGCGGTCGATGGCAGACGGGGCGGGCGGCGTGAAGAAAATAAGGGCAAGCAGCGCCCACAGCACGACATAGATGATGGCGCGGGCGATGAACGGGCCGTGCGCCATCCATGCCTTGCCGAACGGGGTGCTGAAGCCGTGGCCCATCGACCAGCCGAACAGGTCGGCGGGGCGCAGCAGGATGGGAACCAGCAGCACGGCAGCCACCGGTGTCAGCACCAGCAGGCGGCGCAGCGCGGGCTCCAGCGCGAAGCCGGCGCCAGGGCCGGCGAGGTCGATCAGCATGACCACCGGCAGGGCGCCGAAGGGCAGAGCCGACCAGAACAGCCAGTCGGCCAGGTAGGACGGCATGAAGCTGGCGCCGTGGCGGGTGGCGAGGAACCAGGCGATGCCGATCAGGACGGCGCCGATCAGGACCAGCGCCGCGGGCAGACGTCTCGCATCGGTCACGGCCCGGCCTCCTGCAGGCGCTGCTTGTCCTGGTCGGACAGGCTGGCGACCTGCGCATGCTGGCTGCGCTGCAGGGCGCGGATATAGGCGATCACCGCCCAGCGGTCGGCGGGCAGGACGCGGTCGGCGTAGCTGAACATGACGCCGTGGCCGTGGGTGATCGTGTCATAGAACAGCTTCGCCTTGGCCTTCAGCAGCTTGGGCGCGAACAGCGGTGGCGGCTTGGGGAAGCCGCGCTGCACGATCATCCCCTCCCCGTCGCCCGCGCGGCCGTGGCAGGGGACACAGTTGATCTCGAACACCGTCTGGCCGCGGGTCAGCATCGCCTGGGTAATCGCCGGCGGCTGCGGCACCGGCATGTCCGGGGCGTTGCGCGCGACGGTCCCGGGGACGGGATGCTGCATGACCTGGTTGTGGGGCAGGCCGAGGAAGGTGCCCCAATCAACGGCGCGCTGCTGGGCGAACATATCCTCCCGCCGGCAGGTGGCAAGGCCGAGAAGAAGGAACAGGGGGGCGATGTGCCGGCGGTTCATCGCGGCACCCGCTGGATGCGCAGGGGACGGATGGGCAAGTGGGCCAGGACCTCCTCAACCGCTTCGGTGTCGAAATCGTCGCTGCGGGCCTCGACAAGCAGGAACAGCCGGTCCTGGGTGACGCCTTCGATGCCGTCGATGTTGAACACCGGGTGGTTCAGCCGCGGCAGCCGGTCGAGGAACAGCATGCCGACGAAGACGGCGATGGCGCCGAGTGCCATGGCGGAGGCGAAGCTGGGCACGATGTAGTAGGGCCAGCTGAACACCGGCCGGCCGGCGATCATGAAGTCGTAGCCCCAGATCGTCGCATAGACGATCATGCCAAAGCAGCCGAAGCCACCCAGCAGCACGGCGGCCAGGGCGATATAGCCCAAGGTTGGCCCGCGCACGCCAAGGGCCGTCCCCATGCCGGGGATCGGCAGCGGGGAAAAGGTGTCCAGCAGGCCCATCCCGCGCTGACGCAGATCCTGCACCGCGGCCAGCAGGGCCTCAGGCGTGGCGAACTCGGCGGAGACGCCATAGAATTTTGCCTCATCCTCACGCATGCTGCGTGGTCTCCTGCTGTTGGCGGGCGAGGAGACGGGATTCGACGATCGAGGCGATCGGCACGTAGCGGATGACCAGCAGCACCAGCATGCTGAACAGGCCGACGGTGCCCAGGAAGGTGGTCACCGCCCAGAAGCTGGTGGTGTAGAAGGCCTGGGAGGACGGCAGGAAATCGTGATGCTGCGGTGTCACGAGGGTCATGAAATGATCGCCCCAGACGCCAGCCATCATCAGGAAGCCGATGACGAACAGCATGAAGGCGCTGCGGCGGATGCCGCGGAACCACAGCAGGTGGATCGGCAGCAGCGCGGCAATGACGATCAGCCACCAGCTCCAGGCATAGGTGCCGGTGAAGCGGCGCATCATGCCGGCGCGTTCGTAGACATCGCCGCCCAGCGCGGTGAAGAAGAAGTCCGCGGCGTAGCAGTAGGTGGCGAGCAGGCCGACGGCGAGGATCAGCCGGCCGAGGATGTCCAGATGGGCGCGGGTGATCAGCGTTTCGACCGGATACAGGTAGCGGATCACCGAGACGAGCACGGCGACCATGCCCAGGCCGGACAGCGCGGCGGTGACGATGAACAGGAACGGCAGCAGGGTGTCGTGCCAGCCGGGCTCGACGGTGCCGGCATACATGACGGATGCGCCGACCTGCACGCACACCGCCTGCAGGACGCCCAGGATCGCCAGGATGCGGTAGGCCTGGAGCCAGCGGGCCCAGTGCATCGCGGAGCCGCGCCAGCCCAGGGCGGCAATGCCGTACATCTGCTTCTGGATCCGTCGGGAGGCGCGGTCGCGCAGCGTGGCAAGGTCGGGCAGCATGCCGACGTACCAGAACAGCACGGCGACGATCAGGAAGCTGATGATGTCGAATGCATCCCACACCAGCGGGCTGCGGAACTGCGGCCACAGCAGCAGGTTGTTCGGATACGGCAGGTTCCAGTAGAAGAACCAGGGCCGGCCCAGGTGGATGATCGGATACACGCCGGCGGCGGCGGCGCACAGCACGGCGGTGGTTTCAGCCGCGCGGTTGAGGGCGCCGCGCCAGTATTGCCGCAGTAACAGCAGCAAGGCGGACACCATCAGGGCACCGCAGGCATTGCCCATCCACCAGTCGTAGCTGACGATGTCCAGCGCCCAGCCGACGGGGATGTTGTTGCCCCAGACGCCGACGCCCCAGTAGAACAACCAGACCAGGGCGATGACCAGCCAACCCGTCATCAGGAAGCTGATGCCGAAGGCGATGAACCAGCGGGTGCGAGACGGATGCTCGAAGGCGATGCCGGCGATCGTGCTGCCGATGCTGCGATCGGTGTGCGACGGCGGGATGTATTGGCCGCCGATCGTGGCTCCCCGGGGTGTGCCCTTCGGCGTGGCTGCCTGGATGGCCATGGTCAGGCCTTCTCTTTGGTCGGGGTGAGCGCCGCGAGGTAGGTGGTGCGCGGACGGGTGTTCAACTCACCCAGCAAGGCATAGTTCCGGCTGTCCTGACGGGCCTTCGTCACCGCGCTGCCCTTGTCGGCCAGGTCGCCGAAGAAGATCGCCTGGGTCGGACAGGCGCTGGCGCAAGCGGTTACGACTTCCCCATCCCGGATCGACCGGTCTTCCTTGTCGGCGGCGATGCGGCCGGCGACGATGCGCTGCACGCAGTAGGTGCATTTCTCCATCACACCGCGGGCGCGAACGGTGACGGACGGGTTGCGCTGCTCCTGCACCACCGCCGGGGCCTCGCTGTAATGCAGGAAGTTGAAATGCCGTACCTTGTAGGGGCAGTAGGCGCTGCAGGCGCGGGTGCCGACGCAGCGGTTGTAGACCATCAGATTGAGGCCTTCCTTGTCGTGCAGCGTGGCCTCCACCGGGCAGCCCAGCTCGCAGGGCGCGGTTTCGCAGTGCATGCACGGCACCGGCATGAAGCGGGCATCGGCGCTTTCGTCCGGCCCGGTGTAGTAGCGATCGACGCGCAGCCAGTGCATGTCGCGGCCGGCCAGAACCTGGTCCCTGCCGACAACCGGGACGTTGTTCTCGGCCTGGCAGGCGACCACACAGGCGTTGCAGCCGGTGCAGGCATCAAGGTCGATCACCATGCCCCAGGCGCGCCCGTCGCTGTCATTCCGATCATATAACGTCGGCTGCGTGTAGGCCGCCGTGTCGCCGACCGGCTGGGCGCCGATTTCCTGCAGCCGGATGTAGTCGTGGCCTTCCTGGGTATCGAGCTGCTGGGTCGTGGCGATGGTGCGGCTGCCATGCCCGCGCTGGAATTTCGCCGCATCAGCCTGCCAAAGCCCGGCGAGACGGCGCAGCGCGTAGGCGTTGTAGCCAAGCCCGTCGCCGACGGCGCCGACACTGTTGCGCCCGTAACCAAGCTGCAGCATGACCGTCTCATCGTTCTGCCCGGGCAGCACCCAGATGGGGCCGGACACGGCGTCGCTGCCAAGCTCGATGGTGACCATATCGCCGTTCTTCAGATTCTGCCGGGCGGCAAAGGCCGGTGATACCGTCACGACGTTTTCCCAGACCGTCTTCAGCATCGGCTTGGGCAGTTCCTGCAGCCAGGCATTGTTGCCCAGGCTGCCATCCCACACGGTGGGATCGGGGCGGATCAGGATTTCGGGGGGCGTGGCTGAGTCCGACGCCGACGGCGCCGGCTGGGCCGGTTTCGCGGTGGGGGTTTGCGGGGGGAAGGCAGACCTATCGACGAAGCCGGCCTGCACCGCCTGGCGCCATACGGTTTCGAAATCCGCGGTCTGCATCTGCTTCTGCCAGTAATCACGCATGATGGTGAAGGCGGAGCGTGGCTGCGGTTCGAACAGGATCGACAGGATCTCGGTGGCGGTGCGGCTGTCATACAGCCGCTCGATCGTCGGCTGGATTATCGTCGCCGTGCCGTCCAGCGACCGCGCGTCGGCCCAGGATTCCAGCGGATGCGACAGCGGCAGATGCCAGTCCGACCGGGCGCCGGTTTCGTCGATGTGCGAGCCGGCATGCAGCTTGAGGCTGACCTTCTGCAGCAGCGTGCCGAACTGCGCATCCCCCGGCGCGGCATAGACCGGGTTGGTGTCGAGCATGATCAGCGTCGTGACGTCGCCGGCGCCCATCGCGGTGACCAGATCGGCGAACGGTTCGGCCTGGCCAAGGACAGGATCAATGTAGGTGACGGTCTTGCCGATATTGCCCAGGGCGGCGTTGATCTGGTGAACGACCGCGTGCAACTCCGGCGACTGATGCGTGCCGGTCACGACCAAGCTGGTGCCGTGCGCCGCCTTCAAGGCCGCGGCGGCGTTGGCTCCCCACGCGGCCGCCGGGGTGGCGGGCGGCGTGCCAGCCTGACTCTCCTGCTCGGCTGTGATGTCGGCCAGCAGGGCGTGCGCCAGCGGCAGCAGATCCCGTTGCGCGACCGGCGCGTGATAATCCGCCTTGGCATATGTCAATGTCGGCACCGGTGCCACGGCGTGCAGCGCCAGCAGCTTGCCCTGCACGGCTCGGCTGCGGCGTGCCGCGACCCAGGTGCGGGAGGCGGCGATCTGATGCGGACCCGAATCGAGAAAATCGCCGTCCAGCGAAACGATAACCTCGGCCTTGTCGAAGTGCCACAGCGTTTCCAGCTTCTTTCCGAACGCCTGTTCGGCGCCGGCATAGATGTTGTCGCGCCCCACCGGGGCGAGCACGTGCCAGTGCATCTGCGGCAGCGCCTGCTTCAACTGGGCGATTTGATCCAGCAGCGTCGGTGAGCTGACAGGCCCGGTCAGCAGGCGCAGGCCGGCGCCGTGCTGGGCGCGCACCGCGGCGAAACGATTGAGCATGGCCGCCTGCAGCGTGTCCCAGTCGGACGGATTGCTGAGGTGCTGCACCGCCTGCGATCGGTCGGGATCGTACAGGCCCAGCACCGACGCCTGCGAAAACACATCGGTGCCACCGCGGGAAAATGGATGCTGGGGATTGCCCTCAATCTTGATCGGGCGGCCGTTGATCGTGGTGACCAGCATGCCGTTGGCGATGCCGTCCAGCAGCGTGGCGGACGCATAATCCAGCGGCTCACTGGGTGTCAGCCCTGTCGGTTGGTTCACGTACGGCACAATCTGGCTGGTGCCGCTGCTGGGCTGGCGCTTGTCGCAGCCGGCCAAACCACCGAGTGCCAGTGACGCCGCCATCACCTGCAGCACCCGCCGGCGGCTCGGCCCAGCCAGCATCGGCCCCAGCGAGGGATGGCTTTGCTGGATGTAGCCGCCGAATTCCGGCGAGTCCGCCACCTGTTCCAGCGCCCGCCACGACGGACGGCCGCCGACGGCGGCGAGAAGGCGGCGCAGCGCGCCGGAATCACCCCTCAACGATGACATGTGGAACAATCCGACAGCAGGCCGCTGGTATTGATATGATACTGCTTCAGCAGCTTGTCGCCGATTTCCTGCTGATTGGCGGGCGGCTGCCACTGCATGTCGAAGACCTTACTCTGCGGCCGCAGGTAGTTCTGCGGCGCCTGGTGGCAGGACAGGCAGAAATCCATGGAGAAGGCGTGCGGCTGCCAGGTCATCTGCATGCGGGTCATGTCTCCATGGCAGCTGGAGCAGCCGATACCATTATCGACGTGCACCGAGTGGTTGAAGTAAACGTATTCCGGCAGGCGCCCGACGCGCTGCCAGACCAGCGGCGTGTTGTTGGCGTAGCTGTCGCGGACAGGTGCGAGCATGCGGGCATTGGTCCAGATCTGCGAATGACAGGTCATGCAGGTGTGGGTCGGCGGCATCCCGGCGCTGGCTGCTGTCTGGACGGTTGTATGACAGTAGCGGCAGTCGATACCCAGCTCCCCGGCGTGGTGCTGGTGGCTGAATTCCGTAGGTTGCGGCTGGATGATATTGCGTCCCGTCAGGTAGGAGGAATGCGACAGGCCCTCGGCGACGAACAGGGCCACGACCGCGCCGAGGAACGCCGTCCAGAGGACGAACCGGAAGATGGCATCGGCTCGGGGCTGGAAGAGCTGTGACATGGACGGATAATAAGCCCCCCGACACGGTTCCCACGGAATGGAAACGAATGAGTAAAAAGCAGTTGAGTACTCCGCATCCAAGACATGCGAGAGTAAAACAGCTGCATCTTATGGACGCCGCCTTGTGCCCCGTCACCTAAACCCTTCACGTGAGCGATCAAGGGTGGGCCGGGCATGATGTTCTCACAATCGCATTAGGGCGGAGACATGCGGCGGCGGGACGGGCGCGGAACAATGCCGGAATTCCGCCCATCATGCTTGACGTATTGTCCGGAAGATGACGAATTTGACACCTGACAGGGCGGCATGGTGCCAAATGACCGATGATGTAAAGAGCGTGCTTTCGGTATTGACGACCGAACGATACCTAAGTCTGGAGACGTATCGGCGGAGCGGCGAAGGCGTGCAGACGCCGGTGTGGTTCGCGGCTGATCCGGCTGCGGCGGTCCGACCGGGCGCGGGTCGCGGCGTGCGACATGCGGGGGACGGTGACCGGCACGTGGGTCGATGCGCGGGCGGTGATCGTTGGCGGCGCGGAGGCCGAGCACGGGATGCGGTTGCTGAACCGGAAGTACTGGCCGTGGAAGCAGATGCTGGATCTGAGCGCCCGGTTCCGCCCAGGACACCAGCGGGCCGTCATCGCGATCCGGGCGCGGTAACGGCCCGCACCCGGTCTCGACTGAAAAGACCGGGCCGGTTTTGGCTACTCGGCGGCCTTGCTGGCCTGCACGACCTCATACGGGAAGCGCTTGACGTTGGCCATGTTGATGCCCTCGATCCGCAGCAGGCGGGTATCGCCCTTCCGCTCCGGTGAGTGCAGCACACCGACCTCATACAGATGGGCGTCACCGGGCTTCATCACGTAGTCACGGACAAAGGACGCCTTGCCCGGTTCGGTATCGGTCGGGCGGGCGACACATTCCCAGTCGGTCATGATCGTTTCGCCCGCCGCCTGGCCGTAGATCGCCCAGGACGGGCCATGATCGTGCGGCTTGCTGCCTTTCGGGCCGATATAGCCGTGCGCGAGAATGGTGAAGCCGAACTCCGGATCCTCATACAGCACATGCCGCTCGGGAATGCCGGGGGGCAGGTAAGTGGCGACGAATTGCGGGTCCGCGAGCACCTGCTTCACCAGGTCCCGCACCTTCTCCCGCCCCGCCGTGCCGGGGTTGGCCTTGATGGCATCATGGCAGTCGGCGGCGAACTGCTCCAGGCTGATGGTCATGTTTGATCCTCCTGTTCGTTCAGCGACGATACGGGTAGCAACTGCTGCGGTCCAGTGTCAGGCCGAAATGTTCGGCCAGGGCGCGGATGGCATCGGCATGCTCGGGATACGGGTCGGCGTTACCCGGCCCGACGATAATGCAACCGCCCTGCCCCCGGCCCTTCTGCGGCAGCATGGCGGTGACCAGCGCCTTCCCGTCCTCATCCCGCAGGGTCAGGAACATCGGCATGGAACGGCGGATGTGGTCTTCCTTGCCGATATCCTGTTCGATGAAAACCGATGTCCTGGGCTGAAATGCCTCGGCGGCACGGTCACGTTCCCGCCGGTAGTGTTTTTCGACCGCATGCTTCATCTCCAGCGATTCGGAGATTGCCTCGCCTTCCGTCATCAGGCGGAACCAGGTCCGGTTGTGCGGTGCGTCGCAGACATACTCCATGCACGAACCTCGCTCAGCTTGGATTGGTCTGAACCGTCAGTCTAGGATGGAACCGGCCGTTCGGCAAACCGACGGCGGGTTACAGGGGAACGTGGATGGCTGAGAACGGCGATACTTTCGATTACGTCATCGTGGGCAGCGGGGCGGCGGGATCAATCCTGTGCCATCGGCTGACCGAGGATCCGGGCGTCACCGTCTGCGTCCTGGAATGTGGGCCGCCCGACCAGCATCCCTACATCCACGTGCCGGCCGGCTTCATCAAGATGTTGTTCAATCCCGGCTTCACCTGGCAGTTTCAGACCGAGCCGGGCGACGGCATCAAGGGGCGGCGCATTCCCACCACCCAGGGGCGCACGCTGGGCGGCTCAAGCTCGATCAACGGCATGGTCTATAACCGCGGGCAGCGGGCGGATTTCGACCAATGGGCGCAGCGGGGCAACCGCGGCTGGGGGTATGTCGACGTGCTGCCCTACTTCAAGCGCACCGAGCGGCGGATAGGCATCGGCGACGACCGCATCCATGGCCGGGCGGGGCGGATGCCGGTGACGGACAATGACTGGATCCACCCGGTGAACGAGGCCTTCATCGCCGGCGCGCAGGAACTCGGGATGCCGCGCAGCGCGGACTACAACAGCGGCGACAGCCAATCAGGCGTCGGCTACTTCCAGCGGCTGATCCATAACGGCTACCGGCACTCGGCGGCACGGGTGTTCCTGCATCCGGCGCGCAAGACCGGACGGCTGGATGTGCGGACGGACGCCCGCGCGGCACAGATCCTGTTCGACGGCACACGCGCCAAGGGCGTCCGCTACGTCAACGACCAGGACCGCACCACAGAACACACGGTGTTCGCCCGGCGGGAGGTGATTGTCTCCACCGGCACCGCGAACACGGCGAAGCTGCTGCAGATATCGGGTGTCGGGCCGGCGTGGCTGCTGAACGAACTGGGCGTCCCGGTGGTGGCCGACCTGCCGGTGGGGGAGAATTTCCGCGACCATTACTCGACCCGGATCGTGGCGCGGGTGAAGAACATCCGCACCATGAACGAGATGTCGCACGGGCTGAGCCTGATGGGGCAGATCGCGCGGTGGGCGATGGGCAAGCCGAGCATTCTGGCGCTGACGCCGTCGATCGTGCACTGGTTCTGGCGGACCGAGGACACGATGCAGCAGCCGGACGTACAGGGCGTGTTCAGCCCGGCGAGCTACAAGCAAGGGTTTGTCGGGCTACTGGACGACTATCCGGGAATGACCTGCGGGGTGTGGCAGCACCGGCCGGAGAGTACCGGGTATGTGCGCGCGAAGTCCACCGATCCGTTCCAGGACCCGGCGATCCAGCCGAACTACCTGAAGGACCCGATGGACCAGCGGGTTCTGGTGAAGGGCATGCATCTGGCGCGCAAGCTGTTGCACACCAGCGCCCTGGCACCGTTCTTTGACCGCGACGAACTCCCAGGTCCCAACGTCCACACCGACGACGAATGGCTCGACTACGCTCGGCAATATGGATCGACGGCCTATCACCTGATCGGGACAGCGCGCATGGGGCCGGCGACGGACCGGACGGCCGTGGTGGATGACACGTTGCGCGTGCATGGGCTGCAAGGGCTGCGGGTTGTGGATGCGTCGATCATGCCGAACATGCCGTCGGCCAACACCTACAGTTCAACGATGATGATTGCCGAGAAAGCGTCGGACATGATCCGCGGGCGGGCGGCGCTGGAACCGGTCGAGGGGGTGGCGGCGTAGCGCGCGATCGCCATCGGCTGAACAGCCCGGCGGAATGGCTGGATAGGGCGTGATCTGGATCTTGCTTGGTCGCACGATTTACGCCTTTCGGCTTTCAGCCCCAGGCGATCAGGCTCTAAGCGCGGCGTCCGTCCCATGGCGCCTCCGTGCCGGATTGGTCCGCGGTAGCTTCCGGCAGCCACAGGCGCACGGTGGTGCCGGCCCCTTCCACGCTGTCGATGTGGAAACCGCCACCGTTGCGTCGCGCGTAGCCACGCGCCGAGGCAAGGCCGAGTCCTGTCCCGCGCCCGCGGGGCTTGGTGGTGAAAAACGGTTCGCTGGCGCGGGCGAGAACGGCAGGCGGCATGCCGCATCCGGCGTCGCTGACGGAAATGGCGGCATAGACGCCAGGGGCAAGGCGGGCCGGGTTTGCCGGATCGTTCAGCGTGCTGATGCAGTGCGCCTCCAGCCGGATTACGACTTCGCCGCCATCCGGCATGGCATCCCGCGCATTCAGGGCAAGGTTCATGATCGTGCCCTCCAGCCCGCTCCGGTCCCCCCGCAGCAGTGTTGGCAGACCCTCGCGCACAATGGTGCAGGTCAGCTGGTGCTGCGCGCCCAGCGTCGTGGTGAGGAACCGGGCGATATCGGACACTGTCTCGGTCGGTTCCAGCACCGCGTCCGCTTCGTCGATGCCATCATTCTGCCGCACGAAGTCCATCATGCGCCGGGTGAGCCACCGGCCCTGCCGTGCAGCCTGCTGGATGCGCTGCCCGGCCTCACGCATCTTATCCTCGTTCGCCCCCCGTACAATAACGCTGGCCCCGAATTCGACCGCCTGCACGAGATTACCGAAATC
>DAICYU010000759.1 GCA_027311485.1 Acetobacteraceae bacterium | reverse complement strand
ACCACGGCTTTAGCCAGGAGGGTGACAGGAAGGGCAGGGCGTCCGGCACACGATGCCAAAGCGCGCGCCAGGGGAGCCACATATCCGCCAGCGCCGCATTATCTGTCGCGACGGCTACCTGCACGACAGCAGGCGCCCATACAGATTAATATACGCCGTGGTCATGCGCTGCAGTGGATAGCGGGCTTCGGCCGCGGCACGGCAGGCCGACCGGTCGATGCTGCCGACGCGGCCATTTCGGCCTGGTTGCTGACCAGAAAGCCGGTGCGGCCATGTTCGACGATTTCCGGCAGGGCGCCGGCGCGAAAGGCAATGACCGGCGTGCCGCAGGCCAGAGCTTCCATCGCCACCAGGGAGCTTGTCTCGGCCGCCAGGCTGGGCACCAGCAGGCAGCGCGCGGCGGCCAGCAGGCGGCGCTTGCGGATGAAGCCAATGGGCCCGATGAAGCGGCGGCGGCGGTCCAGCAAGGGCCGCACGCAATCCTGGAAGTAGGCCTGGTGTTCAGGGTAGGGGAACACGTTGCCGGCCAGCAGGGCCGTCACGCCGGCCTGCCGAGCGGCTTCCAGCCCAAGATGCTGGCCTTTTTCGGGGCAGATGCGGCCCAGCATCACCGCGTAACCGCCGCAGGCATGGCCCGCCGGCGCCAGGGCGTGCACCGGCACGCCGTTGGGGATTGGCGGCAGCAGCGGCAGGTCTTGCGGGCAGGCTTTGTGTTGCGATTCCGACACGCAGTTCAACCAGGTGCGGGGGCGCGCCGGCGGCAAGGCGCCGGCCGGATACCAGCCGGGCGGCAGGTGCAGGGTCACCAGGGTGGGCTTGCCGGGCGGCGGCAGGTACCTGTGGAAGTCCACGCCATGCATGTGGACGATATCGGCGGCCTGGACCGCACCGGCGACGGTCCGGTGGATGTTCGTATAGACAAGGCGGCGGGCGTCGTTGTCGATGCAGGTGGCCGGCTGCGAAATCGGCAGCAGCTTCCCGGCCGTCCGGGATCCGGCCGCGGCTACAACGAGGGACCGATGGCCGGCCGCGACCAGGGCATGGTCGATGGCGTACAGGACCTGCTCCGCCCCGCCGACCGCATCCGGCCCGACCGGAGCAAACGGATAGGCGATGCTCAGCACCGTGATCATAGCGTCACCGCCGCCGCCAGTTCGCACCAGCGCGTACTGGTCATGACCCAGTCGAAACCGTCATAATACACACGTGAGGCCGGGGGGTGGGTAAAATCATAGGTCGGGGCCGGGCGGAAGTGCAGCGCCGTCGCACCGCGGAACGGGCGCAGCGTGCCTTGCTGGGTGGTGAAGCAGTCCAGCATCGTTTCCCGCATCGCCTGTTCCGCCGCGGCCAGGTGCACCGCCGTTGCCGGCGGACCTGGCAGAAAGCCACCGGTTGCGATCCCGCCGTCGGCGCCGGCATGATACAGGGCCATTTCGATCCGCTTCCGTCCGCTGGCCTGCGCGGCGAAGGCGACGGCGTCGTGGTCAGGGTGGCCACCCTCATAGGCATGGGTCAGCACGATAGTTTCATTCGAAATCAGGTCGCGCAGTGTCGCGGCCAGTTCAGACAGGTTCACCGACGCTTGCTGGTCGGGGATGGCCAGCGTGCGGCGCGTCGCGACGATGCCGCCGGCGCCAAGCGCCGCCTGCAATTCGGCTTCCCGCGCCGCGGCGTAGGCGGTGGCGGAGTCGAAGCCGTAGGCCTGTGCGTCCCGCAGGTCGCGCGGGGCGCCTTCGGTGACATGGACCAGAAGCAGCCGGCGGAACAGGGGGAGCAGCGGTCCGGCGCCGATGGTTTCGTCATCGGGATGGGCGACGACGACGGCCACAGGCTGATCCACCGGTTCCCGCCGAACCAGGGCTGCCAGCACGCGGTCAATCGGGTCCAGCGACATCCGCCTTCTCGAACGCATCAGCCACCTCGACCGGGGGTGCCAAGGGCGTCGTCGCGCGGTGGCCGCCGATATAGCGGCGGATCATCGCGGCGCAGAAATCTGCGAACTCGGCGGGGTTCTGTGGTGGCGCGGTGTAGTGGGGCCAGACGCCTTTGTGTTCCGGCGT
>DAICYU010000758.1 GCA_027311485.1 Acetobacteraceae bacterium | reverse complement strand
CGACCTGGTGGTCAACCGCGGCTTGTCATTCCTGGTGTTCCTGCGGCTGACCAGCCTGCTGATCCCCAGCTTCATCGCGGTGATCCTGCCGATTACCACCTATGTGGTGATCCAGTTCACCTACCAGCGCATGACGACGGACCGGGAGCTGACGGTCATGCGGTCCGCCGGCCTGTCGCCCTGGGCGCTCGCCCGGCCCGCCCTGGCGGTGGCGCTGCTGGCGACCGTCATCGGCTATGGGCTGAGCCTGTGGGGCGTGCCGGCAAGCCTGTCCGCGTTCAAGCAATACCAGTGGGAAATCCGCAACCGGCTGGCCGCCTTCCTGCTGCAGGACGGGGTGTTCACGCCGTTGTCGGACAAGCTGACGGTTTACATCCGGTCCCGCGACCAGGATGGCACCCTGCACGGCATCCTGGTCGATGACGCCCGCGACCCGTCCGCGCATGCCACGATCCTGGCGCAGAGCGGGCGGCTGCTGGACGGTCCGGACGGGCCGCAGGTGCTGCTGTTCGACGGCAGCCGGCAGGAGATCGACCACCAGACCGGTCGGCTGGACATGCTGACCTTCCGGGAAAACGAAATCGACCTGAACAGCGCGACGAAGGACGCGGCTGACCGCCCGCCGGACATGTCGGAGGTGCCACTGCGGGACCTGTTGCATCCGCACCCGTATTTCGAGCGTGACAAGCCGAAATGGCTGGCCGAAGGCTACAAACGGTTGACCGCGCCGATGACCACCCTGTCCTACGCCATGGTCGCGCTGTTGTCGGCGCTTGGCGGCACGTTCCGGCGCCACGGCGGGTTGCTGCGGCCGATGGTGACCGTCGGCGTCATGGTCGTCCTGCTGGCGCTCGGATTGTCCTTCGGTACGTTAGCGGCCCGCGATAACAAGTTGATTTTTCTGCTTTGGGTTCATGCCATCGTTCCTGGTATCGTCTGCGCGTGGCTGCTGCTGGCGCGATCGGCCGGCCTGCGCCACCCCCGCCCCCTGGAAGTCGGGTCGACATGATCGCCACCATCACCCTGTCGATCTACATCGTTCGCCAATTCGCCTTCGCCGTCGTCGGCATGCTGTTCGCCCTGTCCGGCCTGGTTTCGATGTTCGACTTCATCGAGCTGCTGCGCCGGTCCGCCAGCCATCCGGAGGTCAGCTTCGGCATGGTCGCCCAGATTGCGGCTCTTCGCCTGCCGTTCGAGGCGATGCAGATTCTACCGTTCGCGGTGCTGTTGGGCGGTATCCTGTGCTTCTGGCGCCTGACCCGGTCGTCGGAGCTGATCGTCGCCCGCGCCGCCGGCGTCTCGGCCTGGGAATTCCTGGCGGCACCGACGCTGTGCGCGGTGTTGTTCGGCATCACCGCCACAACGCTGATCAGCCCGGTCTCCTCGGTGATGCTGGCGCGGGCCGAGGCCATGGACAACGCCTACCTGCAAACCGGCGGCGGTCCGCTGGCGCTGAACGGCGGGCAGCTTTGGCTGCGCCAGGCGGACCGCGCGCTGACGCCGCAAGGCGTGGCGATCATTCACGCCCAGCAGGTGCAACTGAAAGGCAAGCAGCTTACGGCGCAGCGGGTCAGCGTGTTCCGGCTGGACGACGAGGACCGCCTGCTTTCGCGAATCGAAGCCACCAAGGCGACGCTCGGTCGCGGCGACTGGCAGCTTGACGGCGCCCGCTCGATCCGGCCCGACCAGTTGCCGGAACCGGCGCGGACTATCATCCTGCCGACCGACCTGACCGTTTCCCGCGTGCAGGAAAGCTTCGCATCGCCGGACACGCTCTCCTTCTGGGCGTTGCCGGGGTTCATCGCGTTGCTCGACCGGTCCGGATTCTCCTCATTGCGGCACCGGCTGCATTTCCAGGCATTGCTGGCCCTGCCGCTGCTGTCCGGGACGATGACATTGGTGTCGGCCGGCTTCTCCATGCGCCCGGCCCGCCGGGGCGGCGTGGCGAAGATGATCGGCAGCGGCGTTGCGGCGGGCTTTGCGCTGTTCGTTGTTTCCAAGATCGCCGAAGAAATCGGCCAGTCCGGTGCCCTGCCCGTGGCACTGGCGGCATGGGCACCGGC
>DAICYU010000757.1 GCA_027311485.1 Acetobacteraceae bacterium | reverse complement strand
AGGCATTTGTGGCACAGCCACTCGGGGCCCCATTGCCAGGTGTTGCATGCGGCGCAGCGCTGCACCCGCAGCACGCCTTGGCGCGTGCCCTCCCAATAGGGGAGATCGAGCTTGTCGGTTTCCGTAACGGGCGCGGGCAGCCCTTTGGGCAGGTATGTCATCAGAGCGTCTCCTCCGCGCCCAGGACCATTGTCGAAACGGGTGTCACCATCGGCCCCGCGATCACGCCGGCAACTTTCGCGCCCGGTACCTGCGCGGTAGAGGTGCCGCGCAACTGGCGCACCGCCTCGATTTGCAGTTCAAGCCCGTGCATGTAGCACTCGGCGAGGTTGCCGCCAGAGGTGTTCAGCGGCAGTTTGCCCGATGGGGCCAGCAGATTTTCCAACGTCAGGAATTCGTTGCATTCCTCCGGCTTGACGAAGCCGTGTTCGGTCAGGCTCATCAGCACGCCGCCGGTGAAGTTCTCATAGCTTTGCAGCACATCCACGTCCTTGGGACCAAGCCTGGCCATGTCCCACAGATGCGGCGCGACCGGCCCGAAGCTGGATGATGCGAAGTCGGGCGCATTGAACGACCGGGCCGCGTTGCGATGGTCGGAGCCTTGCGCGACAGCCAGCACGTAGGCGGGCTTGTTGCGGAAATCTTTCGCCCGTTCGGCGGAAACCATAACCAACGCGGCCGCACCGTCGTTTTCCTGGCAGCAATCGAACAGGTGATAGGGTTCGCTGATCCAGCGCGAGGCGTCATAGGCGGCCTCGGTCAACGGACGGCCATACATCACGGCGCGAGGGTTGGATTGGGCGTGATGGTAGGACGCCATGGCAAGCGCCCGCAGCGCCTCCTGCCTGATTCCGTGGTCGTGCATGTAGCGCATGAACTTCAGAGCGAAGCGCTGCGCCGGCACGAAGATGCCATACGGATTGATTAGCGCGTTGTCGCCGGCGACCGTGCCGCCGGCCTGCGCCTGGCCGAAGCGGGCGAATTGACCCTGCGCCAGGGCCCGATAGACGACGGCGATGTCCGCCTGCCCGGTAATGATTGCTGCCGCGGCATTGCCGACCGCGGCGGCACCACCACCACCACCACCGCCCCATTGCATGTTCGACAGCCGCAGTTCCTTGCAGCCGAGCGCTGCGGCGATACGGGAGGGATCATTTCGATCATTACTGTATGACGCGAAACTATCTATCTCCTGCGGATTGACGCCGGCATCGGCGCACGCCGCCAGGATCGCTTTGAGTGCCAGCACGAATTCCGGATCCGGCGATTGGCCGTGCTTGTAATAGGTGGTTTCGCCGATTCCAATGATGGCGACTTTGCCGCGCAGACTGCGCTCCGTCATTTCACCTCCCTGACTGCCTCGGCTTTGTTGCCACAGGCACTATTCTTGGCCCACACAGCACGCCGGTGGACGTTCGGCGCGATCGACGCTTGACGGGGCCTATCCGGGCGATATCAACCGGTTTTGGCCCCGTGTGATCCTTTTCGCGTTGGGTTGACATGGCGCAAAGCGCGCCTTCGACCATCGAGCTACTGGACGGTAGGATTATCTTTCTGCCGGCGTCAAGAGCGTCGGCGGGTTGGGGTGCGGCGCCTGTCATGCGGCGCCGCCCCTTCCTGAAGGCGAACGCGGCCGCTGCTACCGTATCGGATAGACGGAGACGGCGACCTGCCCGTCCACCCATTCGGCTTTCCGCCAGGAACTCCGATCATTCAATGTGATCCAGCGACGTTCCTCGGTTCGGTAGTGCCAGTCCTTTTCATGCTGGTAGAAGACCTGCCGGCCCCGGCCCTCGATGATGTTCATGATGCTGTTATCGTGCGAATTCCGGGCGTCGAAATCCGTCGTCGCGCGCAGGCCCATTTCCGAATACACCGCATTCAGCTCCAGCAACGCGCGGTTCAGCACATCTGGCAGCGGTTCTACATTCAGGCCAATCCGCCCGGCCTCGCGCAGCGTGATCGGATAGCTGTGGCCCCACCCCAGGGCTTGGCGCGCCTCGAAATCCTGGATTTCGGGGTGCCGCGCCCAGGCGCTTGCGAGTTCCGGCGGCAGGGCGATGTCC
>DAICYU010000756.1 GCA_027311485.1 Acetobacteraceae bacterium | reverse complement strand
CGCGTCAGCTCCACCTGTTGCGTGGTGATGTCTATCATTTCTTTTACAAAACGCTCATAGTTGCGGGTAAAACGCATCATGTGCTCCGGACCGAACCAGGGCGTTTCGAGCAACTTCTGGGTGGTCGGGATCGTGTCCGGCATGTCCATCTCCTTGTCGTAAAATCAATGTTCGCTGCAAAATTCCAGCCGCCAGCCCCGGGATCGGAAATTCCCGGTGTCGGGATCGCATCCTGGCGACCGCCCCCTCGGGCAATCACCCAATGGCCAACCCTGGCCATGAACAGGCTCGGCCAGCATCAGGCCTTGGCCAATCGAGGGAACCAGCCACAGCGCCAATGAGTATAAGCGGCGCTGCCAACGCCTGATTGATCCGGCTCAAGACAGCCACCATCTCACGCCGACGTTACAGCCCGTTCGGCCGTGGCCCGCGCCATCAGGATCGCCACCGCGCACGACGCCAGCCGTGTGCGCTCCCCGTCCGCGCGGCTCGTCAGGATAATCGGCACACGGGCGCCCAGCACCACGCCGGCGGCATCGGCGCCAGCCAGGAAGGTCAGCTGCTTGGCCAGCATGTTGCCGGCTTCCAGGTCCGGCACCACCAGGATGTCAGCCCGGCCGGCGACCGGCGACACAATGCGCTTCGTCGCCGCAGCCTCGGGACTGATGGCATTGTCGAAGGCCAACGGGCCATCGACCAGTCCGCCGGTGATCTGCCCACGATCGGCCATCTTGCACAGCGCCGCCGCATCCAGGGTGGATCGCAGCTTGTCCGTCACCGTTTCCACCGCCGACAGCAAGGCGACACGCGGCTCCGCAATGCCCATCACATGCGCCAGATCAATCGCGTTCTGCACGATGTCCCGCTTCTGCGCGAGGTCGGGCGCGATGTTGATCGCCGCATCAGTGACCAGCAGCGGACGCGGATAGCTGGGCACATCCATCAGATAGACGTGGCTGAGGCGCCGACCGGTCTGCAAACCAATGTCCGGCGCCAGGACGGCGTGCAGCAATTCGTCGGTGTGCAGCGAGCCTTTCATCAGCAGCGCGGCCTCCCCCTGCCGCACCAGGGCGACGGCAGCGGCGGCCGCGGCGTTGCTGTGCGGCGCGTCCACAAGACGGAACGGCGCGATGTCGACCTGCGCCACCTCGGCCGCTTTCAGGATCTTGCCGCGAGGCCCGACCAGGATCGGCGTGATCAGCCCGGCATGGGCGGCTTCGACAGCGGCGCCCAGCGCGCCGGCCTCGCACGGATGCGCCACGGCCGTGGTCATCGGCTGGCCGCCCACCGCCTGCGCCAGCAACGCCCGGAACCGCTCATGCCGGCTGAGCTGAACGCCGGGCAATTCCACCCGGGGACGGCTGACCTTTTCCGTCGGCGCCCGCACGCGTGCGGTACCGGTGATCACGTTCTCCCCCGCTTGGTTGGTGCACACGCAGTCCAGCACGAGGTTTTTCCGCCCGGCATCTTTCTCGGTGACGGTCAGGACCGCGGTGATGGTGTCGCCGATCCCGACGGGACGCAGGAACTTCAGGTCCTGACCCAGGTAGATCGTTCCCGGGCCCGGCAGCTTCGTGCCCAGGACGCTGGAGATCAGGCCGGCGCCCAGCATTCCGTGCGCGATCACCTTGTGGAACATATCCGTCGCCGCGTAGGCCGGGTCCATGTGCGCCGGATTGACGTCGCCGGAAACCACCGCGAACAGGTCGATGTCCTGCTGTGTGATTGTGTGCGACAGGCTGGCGCTGTCACCGACGGCGATCTCGTCGAAGGTGCGGTTTTCGATCATCTGCATCAGCGCGATACCTTAGTGTTCAAGAACATAGCGGCCGGGCGCCTGGTCCCGTGCCGGGAAACGCTTCGAACCCATTGACGGCGGAGCAACCATCTCCCCGCCCTGCCCGGCAAGCCACTCGGCCCAGGCCGGCCACCAGGACCCGTCGCGCGGCGCGGTGCGCTCCATCCAGTCATCCGGGCCGATATACAGGCCGCCGACCGGCCGGCGGGCGATGCGGAAATGCCGGTGCGGATGCCCGGGCGGGCTGACGACGCCGGCATTGTGTCCGCCGGATGTC
>DAICYU010000755.1 GCA_027311485.1 Acetobacteraceae bacterium | reverse complement strand
TCAGTGAGGCGGATCAATCGTATCACGGTCTGGTCTACAATGATCATTTCGGGCATACCGCCTACATTGCCCGTGCGCGCAGCGTCTATCTGCGCACCACCGGGGCGGTACTCTCACCGTTTAATGCATTCCTGCTTTTGCAGGGCGTGGAGACGGTCGGCGTCCGTGTCGACCGGCACGTCGAGAATGCGCAACGCGTTGCCGCCTTTCTGCGCCAGGACTCCAGGGTTGGGTGGGTCAACTATCCCGGTTTCCTCGATAGCCCCGATCGGTTCCTTGTGGACAAGTACCTTGGCGGACGGGCCTGTTCACTGCTGACATTCGGCGTGAAGGGTGGCTTTCAGGGCGGCGTCCGCTTCTATGACGCGCTGAAGCTGGTCAAGCGGGTCGTCAACCTGGGCGACGCGAAATCGCTCGCCTGCCACCCTGCGTCAACCACCCATCGCCAGATGCCAGCTGCCGATCAGCTCAGGGCCGGCGTCACGCCCGAAACCATCCGGCTGAGCATCGGAATCGAGCATATTGATGACATCATTTCGGATCTCGACCAGGCGCTCGACGCCGTATCGGCAGGTCCCGATCAACCATCCTAAAGGGCGCTGTCGCATGCAAACACCGCTGACCATTGCCCTTGTCAACAACGCGCCTGACTCCGGTATGCCGGCGACAGCCCGGCATTTTTGCAAAGCTCTGCATGAGGGGGCAAACGGCAAGTTCGATTTGCGCATTGATCATTTTACGTGCCGTGATCCCGGCCGGGTGGAGGGCCTGGGTGTGCCGGAGGGCACGGCCTACGCGGGGATAGATGATCTGTTTATGGCGCATGTCGATGGCGTTGTCGTTACGGGGATGGAGCCGCAAGCCGGTGCGATACAGGATGAGCCATTATGGCCCTCGCTGACGCGGGTGGTGGACTGGGCGGCAGAAAATCAGGTACCTGTCATATGGTCGTGTCTGGCTGCGCATGCCGCGGTGTATCACCTCAGCGGTATTTCCCGGCGCCGGCTGCCGTCCAAGTTATCGGGCGTTTTTGCGTGTGAAGCGGTCTTAGCCGACGACCCTGTGCTCACGGGGCTTCCGGAGCGCTGGCGTAGCCCGCATTCACGGCATAACGACCTTCCGGATACCGCGCTTCACGACAACGCCTACCAAATCCTTTCATGCTCCGCAGAGGCGGGCGTGGACCTGTTTGCTTATCGTATCGGTGTGAACTTCCTGTTCTGTCAGGGTCATCCCGAATATGACGGCGAGACGCTGATACGGGAATACAGGCGGGATCTGCGTCGCTTCCTTTTGCGGGAGAGCCTGCACCATCCTGTCATTCCGCGATACTACCTTGATGCACGGACCGAGGCCGCGTTGGAGGACCTGCGTGAGGCGGCGACGCAAGGCCACGACGGAAACATTATTTTGCAGTCCGTTTCGCGCGTCATTCAGCAGGTTCAATTCCTGGCACCGTGGCAACGGGTTGCAACAGCCCTTTATGCCAACTGGCTTTGTCAAATTGCAGGCACTGGACGCCGGCCCCGCCAGGAGATGAAGGTGAGGCCGGTGCACGGAATGCACTATGAGCCCCGTCAGGCTGAGACGGTACTGGTGCGCTGATGCCGAAGCCAATCTATCCTGAATCAACTCCGCTATTTCCCAACTGGGATGACCGACGGCGTGGGGAAGACCGTCTGACCGTTATGCTGCGCGACGCTCTGTCTCATGTGACAGAAGGCCGGGTTGCGCCAACCCAAGGCGCCGACTCGATTGGCTACGGCCTGTCACAATTTGATTTCAGGTCGGCGATCCCAATTGAACAGTTGCTGGACTGGACTATCGAGCAGCTTCGAAATGGCATCGTTCAACTGACGCACCCGCGCTACTTTGGGCTGTTCAATCCTGCGCCCACGTTCCCGTCGGAATGCGCCGATCGCATCGTGGCGGCCTTCAATCCGCAACTCGCGACATCGACGACATCGCCGGTGGCCGTTGCAATTGAACGCAGGCTTGTTCAGGCCATCGCGCAGCGCGCGGGCCTGCCAGATCGATCCGAAGGGCATTTCACGTCCGGCGGCTCTGAGGCGAATTTC
>DAICYU010000754.1 GCA_027311485.1 Acetobacteraceae bacterium | reverse complement strand
GGCAGCCGACGTGGATTGACCAGAACACGATCCAGATCATCACCGTGCTGCGGGCCGACATTACGCCGGGCGCCACGATCTTGATGCCGACCGGCATACAGAACCAGCCGGGATTCGTGCAGACCACCGCCGCGAGTTCGCCCTCCATGATAAACTACCAGTCCGCGATCAAGGGGAAGTTCACCGTGCTGGCAGTTCGGCAGATCGGCAACCTGCGCCAGCCGGACGGCACGGCGTGGTGTACGGTCATCAACGCATCCCCGGTGCCGGCATGAGCGACAACGCCGAAAAGCTCTGGTTTCAGGACTCGCTCAATCGCGTGGCGATCGCGCGGGCGTCGGATGCGATCGAGCGGCTCGGCGCCGCGCTGCCTTGTCGGGTGGTCGCGGTCAGCGGCTCCATCGTGACGGTGACTTTCGAGGTCAACTCGCAATGGACCCTGCCGAACGTCACGCTGCCCAAAGCGGAAGGGCCGTGGATACGCTCGCCGACGCAGGTCGGGGACTATGGCCTCACCGTGCCCGCGGACGCCTATCTGGGCGGTATCAGTGGCCTCGGTGGTGGCGTGGCGACGATGACGCAGCGGGGCAACCTGACGGCCCTGGTGTGGGTTCCTGTGGCGGCTACGGGCTTCTCCGGGGTGAACGTCAACGCCGCCTATGTGAGCGGCCCTCAGGGCGCCGTGATCCAGGATGAGGCCGGCCACAACATCGCGGTTATCAGCAGCGACGGCACGATCACGCTGACGGCCGCGACGGTGATCGCGCTGAATGCGCCGACGATCCAGTTGAACGGCGAGATCACCCAGGGCGCCGGCACGCTTGGCAGCGCCGCGACCTTCATCGGGCCGATCACGGTCACGAACAACGTGACGGCTGCCGGGATCAGCCTACAGACCCATGTGCATAGCGGCGTCACGACTGGCGGCGGCGATACCGGGGCGCCTGTGTGATGCGAACCTATGGCGTTCTGCAAACCACCGCCGGGCCGGTGTGGGTCGAGGTCACGACCGATGCTCGGGGCTATTCGGATGCCGTTTACCTCACCACTCTCTGCCAGGTGCTCTTGCTCAATCGTGGCGAGTCGCCGTTCTACGCCAATTATGGCATCCCATCGTTTACGTCGGTGCAGACGCAAATCCCGCCCGATCTCTACGTCGCGCAGACGCAGGCGCAGTTCGCCCCGTTCTTCGCGTCCCTGACAATCGCCCGCGCGACGGCGGCGGACGGATCGCCGATCTACAACATTTCGGTCGTGTCGCACTCTGGCGCGTCCATCGGCGTGCAGGTGCCGCAACCGCTGCTCGACGGGTTCGGCAATCCGGTGCTCGACGGCTACGGCAAACCTATCTTCACGGGCGTCACGACCAACTTTCAGCTTCCGACATAGGGGCCGCCATGCGATTCGTTCTTGCCTTCCTGGCGTTCATGGCCCCGGCCGCGGCCTTCGCGCAGTGCTCGCCGCCGAATGCAGGCGCCGGCACGATGGGGTGCCAGCCTTCGCTCGGCGCCCCGCAATCGACCGATCTTCTGCTGGGTTGGCGCCCATCCGCGTTCCCGAGTTCGACCGGCACGCTTACCGTGGGCGGGTTGTTCTCTGGCCTGATCCCGTTCACAGGGCCGATCACCGCCCCCTCGGCCACGCTCACGGGCATGCTCACGGCTCCGAACGTCATCATTACCAGCGGAGAAGATTGGCCGAACGGCGCACAGATCAACTGGGGACCGTCTGGGACCACCGCCGTGATTCAAGGAGGTAGTCTGTCAATGGTAATGTCGGATAGCACAGAAATTTTAATGGGAACTTCAAACGTCAACTACCTAAACGGTTTATTCTGGACAACTCCGACACCCGCCTCCTGGTTCCTCGGCACCGGCAACGACCCAGTAGGCGGATCGCTGAACAACGATCTTGAGTTGCAGGATACTACGTCAGGTGCGTGTATAATGCCGCTCGCAATTCTATATGCATCCGGCGTTCCACAGATGAACTGCGGTGTTTCTTTTACAGGAGGCGGTTTCGCGGTTCATCTTAGGAAAATAACCGGGACCGTGACAGCGGACACGGCGTTGGGTACTGACTACATGGTGCTTTG
>DAICYU010000753.1 GCA_027311485.1 Acetobacteraceae bacterium | reverse complement strand
CAGTGGGCGCAACCATGCACGCCAGCCCCGTCGCGTATGGCGCGATCACCAGGTTCTCCCAAAGCCCTCGCTTGAAGCCCAGATCGGGGATCCCAAAACCTGAATATTGGTAGGTCTGCTCGGCGTCACGGACGTTATATTCCGATTCAGAAATGCCCCAGGGCACGCTGAATCCGGCGGCATACTTCTCCTGCCGCCACACGACCAATCGGTTGGTCTGCTCCAGCAGGCTGCCGGCGGGCGCGCGCATGACCAGCGAGGGCATCAGATATTCGAACATCGATCCAGACCAGGAGATCAGGCCGGACCCGCCGTCGATGGGCGTCAGGGTCCGTCCCAACCGAAACCAGTGCTTGGCGGGCAGATCGCCCTTCGCGATGGCGACGAAGCTGGCGAGGCGCGCTTCCGACGCCAGCAGATCATAGAAATTGGCATCGAGGCTGCCATCACTGCCACGGTATCCGATCGACAGGAGTTGGCGGCCGGGATCGAAGAGGAACCCGAATTGCATGGCATGGAACAGCGTCGCGGTGAGATCAGCCATCGCCATGAGGCGGTGTGTCAGCGATCGGCCGGCATCTGCCGACCGCTGCAGCGCCTCGGTCAGAAGCGCCTCCTGCGCCGGCGTTCCGGTGTGCGGACGGGCCGCGAGCCGATGCGCCATCGTGGCGTTGTGCCCGGGAAGTGCGGCCAACGGTGGCAGCGTGTCCGTCATGCCGGCGGCCAAGGCCTCCGGCGTGAGCAGCCCGGCCCAGGGCATCAGCGCATCGATATCAAGCCGATGACTGATTACCGTTGTCCGCACGGCGCTTGCCCAGACAACACTGTCCGCGCCGGCCTGGTCGCCGCGTTCGAGCGAATATGCGTGCGCGCAGGCCATGAGCGTGTCGGCCATTGGCGCCAGATCCGCCAGGCGCTGGGTCATCGTGCCTGGCGTTTCCGGATGGCTCTTCAGCGCTGCGGCCAGCGAATCAATGGCGTCGTTCAGCCTCGGCTGCGCCAAGCCGGGCCTTCCTGCATCGTCCTTCGGTGCAGCAGCCGACTCGCGCACCAGCGCCAGGGTGTCTTGCAGACCTGATATCCAGTTGGGATTGCCGATCGGGCCGGCCGCGATCTCGCGGCACGCATTGCCCAGCACGATCAGATGGCCGGCAAGATTGCCGCTGTCCACCGAGGAAATATACCTTGGCTCCAGCACGGCCAGACTGCACG
Organism: Acetobacteraceae bacterium; assembly: GCA_027311485.1. GTDB lineage: Bacteria > Pseudomonadota > Alphaproteobacteria > Acetobacterales > Acetobacteraceae > Rhodopila. The sequence goes on along the minus strand of DAICYU010000753.1, from coordinate 889 downwards.
TGTCGTACCAGTTGTAGAAATGGCCACGAAACGTCTCCAGCTTTGCCATCGACGCGAAGGTCGCCTCAAGCCGTTCCAGGGCATCGAGCGTTCCCAGCCAACCGAAGTCGTGCGCCGCGATGATCGACAGCAGATACAGTCCGAGATTCGTCGGCGACGTGCGGTGCGCCGTCACCGGCCGGGGGTCCTCCTGAAAATTATCAGGCGGCAACATGTTGTCTTCGGCAGTAACGAATGTCTCGAAGAAGCGCCATGTGCGTCGCGCGACCAGCCGCAGCGCCAGGGCGTCCGCGGGCGCGACCGACAGGTGGCCTGCCGGTGGTGGCGGCTGGCTCGCCCAGCGCGCGACGAGCGGCGAGAGCACCCACAAACCCACGAAGGGTGCCGCGATCGGCCAGCTTCGTTGCCCCAGGGCATACAGCACGATCGCAACGACCCCGGCGCTCGCCAGGCTTGCCGCAATCTGCAGTGGGAGGCCACGGCGATTGAAACTGTCATCGTCCTTGGCCTGCGCGGCGGTGGTCCATTCAAGCAGGTGGCGCCGCCGCACGAACAGACGGAACAGCGTACGGACGACGGCATCGACCATGATCCAGGACTGATGCGCCAGGAAGGTGACGAGGAACGCGCTTTGCACAAGGCCGAGCGCGACATCGCCGCGCAGGGTGCGCAGATGATTGCGCAGTGTCACGCCGGCGCGCCGCGGCACAATGCCGGCGAACGCCGGCAGCAGCGCCACCGGATCGGCACCCGCCGCGGCCGCGGCCGCCAGTGCGGCGAGCGCATTCATCACATTGTGGCGGCCGAGCAGATTCCAGCGCACCGTACCCAGTTCCGCGCCCTGGCGGCTGACGGCGAACGCCGAGCCATCGACTTCGATCAGACGCGC
>DAICYU010000752.1 GCA_027311485.1 Acetobacteraceae bacterium | reverse complement strand
AGTCGTCCTGCCCGTAGATGCGGCCGTTGTGGCCGACCACCGGGGCATGCCGGACCCACCACCAGCGCGTGGCGGTACTCATGCCGCGGCCACCGCCAGGAGAACGGCAATCTCGGCGAGTTGCGCGACGGCGCCGAACTCCGTCGTGCAGACCGGGGTGAAGTCCTTCGGGTGCGAGAACAGGATGGCATAGCTGTTGCCGATCCAATCGTGCAGCTTGATCTGGCCGGCCGTGGAATCGGCGGTGAAATCCGGGGCGATGTCGTTGATGCGAAGGGACATGGTGGTTGATCACTGGAAATGGTTGATCGGATCATAGATCGTCTATCGAGGAGGCGTATATTAGCAAAGCCGGCGTCGCCTGGCTACAGGCGGCCGCCCGCGTCGCATGGGCCATTCTGACGGCAGGCAAGGCTTACCGGGCACATGCCGGTCCTCCCGGACGGAACCGGGCCAGCAGGCTGGCCGCGTCGGCATGGGCTTGTCAAAATCCGTGGGTCGCGCCAAACCGGCGCCTGTTCCGGTCTTGATCTGGGGAACGTCAGTTCAAGGCGAATAGAGAAGAGGGCACGCCCCAGCGCGCGAGAGTCAGCTCTCGGCCCTCCGGTCAGCTCTGAACGATCGGCGCTGGATAGTCAGGGAAGGTCCCTGGCATGCACGGTAGCTTGCCCGTCAGGTCACGCGCGATAGCGAAACGGCGGCGCATGGCCTCCTGAAAACGGGTGGCCGATTAGGTTGCACAGGCATCCCGTATAGCAGGCGCGGACAAAACCGCCATAAGCCCCATTTTCAACGATGTTCGAAAAGGGAGCCGCCATGATCGTCTGGGAGACATTCGGGCGACTGTCGGGCATCATTGCCCCGAACGCGCTGGTGGTCGTGGCAGGCGCCGTGCTCGGCCGCCTGGAGCAGATACCCGCTGGCGAGATCATGGCACCGTTACTGACAGACGTGGCCACACCCTGTCTCGTCTTGTCCATCTTCATCCACATCCGACTGGCGCCGCAGTTATTGTTCAGCGTCGGCTTGGGCACCATGGCCACCTTGGCGATTTTCGCCGCGGCCTCAAGCGTCCTCCTTCGCCTCACTGGACTGAAAGCGCGCACCTATCTCGGACCGCTGAGTTTTCCAAACACTGGCAATCTGGGTATTCCCCTGTCCGTTGCCGCCTTCGGCCCTCTCGGCCTTGCTACCGCTACGATCTTCTACGCGGTCTCCTCCACCGCGAACGGTGTCTTTGGTCAGGCGCTCGCCTCCGGGCACGCAGACTGGCGCCGGATCGGGCGGATGCCGCTGGTCTATGCGACGCTGCTTGGCGCTGCCATCGTCAGCAGCGGCGTCCAACTCCCGCACATTGCCGACGCGGCGATCAGCCTCGTTGGACAAATGGTCATCCCGCTCATGCTGCTCTCGCTGGGTGCAGCGATGGCACGGCTCGACACAACGGTGACGGAACCATAAGATCAATCGCGTCAGGTCGTTCCAACAGGCGGTCTGGGCGCAGCCGTCGCAACCGATTTGCGGATCTTGCTCGCGATCTCTTTCAGCATGTCCGTTTACGCGCGAACGACCAGACGTTGGTCATCAAGAGCTTCCATGCGCGCGGCGCACGGCAGAACCCATTTCGGCCCGCGGCGCTGGTGCCCCAAGCAACGGGGCGCCGCCTCGGCGTTTCGCGTCGCAGGATAAGAAAGGGACATGCTATCGCCTCGTCTTCAGCCAATCCGTCCAGACGCTGAGGGAACGGAACGCGGATGAACGGCGAAGCGTGAACGCCTCGGTCCGGAGAGCAGTCAGAAGCGAGGAAACGTATTATCGAAGCGGCGAGGTTGAATTGTCTTATTTGCCGGTACGCGCACACGGTAGTGCATTGGTAGACGTCCGGATTTACCGAGACATCGGTTCTCAGCTCAGGGCTCGTGGTCATGTTTATGGGCCGGATCGGATCGTTATCTCGCCTTGGCGCAAAGCGGCGGTCACGTCGCGGGCGCTGATTACCCCTGTGTCTGAGCGTTCTTTTTGGCAGCCACCAGCTTGCCATGACAAGAGATTGCACTTTGCCTTGTCGGCTTTACCGGCTACCCGTTACCCTTCATTGTTCGCTGGT
>DAICYU010000751.1 GCA_027311485.1 Acetobacteraceae bacterium | reverse complement strand
GATGCTGACGGTCAGCCCTTCCAGCGTGCCGCCGAGGTCGATGACAGTGCCGGGCCCGTTGGCGCTGTAGATGCCGTCAGTCAACGTGTTGCTGATGATCGTGTCGATCTTCGACGTATCGACAACGACCGTGCCAATGGATTGCAGCTCGTTCTCGACGTAGAAGCCATTCGTGCCGGTAAACAGCACGTTGCCGCTGCCCTGGATGAACGGCGCGACAGTGCCGGCGTTGACGAAGGTGCCGCTGTTCGAGAACACAAGGCTCTGCAACGATCCATCAATCACCCCGGCCGACCCGGCGCCGAACACCAGCGTCCCGTCCATCTCCAGGACGCCGCCCAGGTAACCGCTCGGGTTGTTCGTGCCGTCGTTCGGCGCGTTCAGCGTCAGGCTGGCAACGGTCTGCGTCTCGGTCGCGCCGATCGTAACCGTGTAGAGCGACCCAGGGTTCGTAACGTCAATGATCACGTCGGCGTTCGCGGGCGGCACCGTGCCGCCGCTCCACAGCGAACCTGTATTCCAGTCGCCGCTGGTGTCGGTTGTCCAGCTATAGGTCGCCATCTGCATCCCTTTGCTTAATGTGGGCAACAGTCATCGAGCGCACTCCCGCCCCGGGATTGCCGTCAAAAACACTATTGTTTTGCCGTTACGATCAGGACTGTTGGAAAGCCATGTTGTCACCTCACGGAGGCAGGAAGTCGCCCGCAGGCGACCCCCTGGTTTCCGTAACCCCAACAATGACGATTGTGATGCAGAGTGGAAAATCACGTCACTTTGAGATCGATGCAACAACGCGACTGTGATGAAGATGCTCTTATACCGCCAGAATCGTTTCTATTTCTTCATCGGAACACCCAGCTTCCCGTAGGATTTCGCGCGAATGCTGGCCGAGCGAGGGCCACATCCGGTGCACGCCGGGCGGCGTCGCGGACATCCGGGCCGGGATCGCCGGAACCACCACGGCACCTTCATCCGGATGCTGGTGCGTCTCGAAAAAGCCGGTTTCAGCCAGATACGGATCGGAAAATAGATCCTCGAGACCATTCGCCTTGCCGCACGGAATATCCGCCGGCTGCAACTCCGCCAGCCACTCATCGGTGGTGCGCTGCTTCATGCCCTCGGTCAGCGTCGCGTACACCGCGTCGATGTTCGCGGTCCGCGCCTGCACCGAACTGAAGCGCGGGTCATCCTTCAGGGCCGGCACGCCCATGGCGTCAAACAGCTTCGCCCATTGCGCGTCGCTGTGCGCGATCACGCTGATATAGCCGTCCTTGGTCTGGTACGGTCGCCGATGCGGCGTCAGCATGCGCGGATAGCCCAGGCCCTTTTCCGGCTCGCCCAGCGTGCCGGCCCACAGATGCTCGACCAGCATGAACGACAGGATCGTCTCCATCATCGGCACGTGGATTTCCTGCCCCTGCCCGGTCCGCTCCCGGTGGAACAGCGCCATCCCGATTATCGACGCCAGCGTCGCCCCGGTCAGCTTGTCCACGATCACCGTCGGGAAATACCGCGGCGCGCCGTCCGGCCCGGCATTCAGCGCCGCGGTTGCCGATACGCCCTGGATCAGGTCGTCATAGGCCGGATACTCCTGCAGGGAGCTGCCCTTCCGGAACCCGCTGGCACAGGCGTAGATCAGCTTCGGATTGCGCGCCGACAGCGTAGCGTAATCCAGCCCCAAACGATGTGCGGCGCCAATCCGCATGTTGTGGACGAACACATCCGCCGTCTCTACCAGGCGCAGCAGCGCCTCCTTGGCAGCCGGCTTCTTCAGGTCGATCGCCAGGCTGCGCTTGTTGCGGTTCAGGTTGGCGAAATAGCTGCCCATGCCGGGCGTGCGGGACGGGCCGATATACCGCGTGGAATCCCCCTGCGGCGTTTCCACCTTGATCACGTCCGCCCCCATGTCGCCCAGAGTCTGCGAACAGAACGGGCCTAGGACCACGGTGGTGACGTCGATCACGCGAATGCCGGAAAGCGGGCCAGTGGGCTTTTGCACGGAGAATCCTCCCAAGGTTTGGCGCAGATTCGCCGCACCGCGGCACATTGGCAATCTTTCCTGGCTTGAGCTTGCGGCACCCCAGATGCACCATACACGCCATATCCGCC
>DAICYU010000750.1 GCA_027311485.1 Acetobacteraceae bacterium | reverse complement strand
TATCTACACGCGGAGCGTGGGGAAAACGCCGCGCCTGCCCTCAATCAAGACGGTCCTTTGGCTTTATGAGATCAAGCCAAAGATTTACAGCGTCGGGGCCGTCATCCGGCAATGCGTTGCGCTGCGCCGCGTCGCCGCGCAGGCCCGTGAATATCACGGAGACTTTGGCGCACAGCCGATTGTGCGCGTGTTCCCGGTCGTGCCGGCGGACGACCCGAAGCTCGCCATGCTTGTGGCGATGTACTCGGATCATGTCTCGGTATGGGATGGCCGGTCCTTGCGGATCGGGGCGCCTGCCGCATGAGCACGTTCGCCAGCATGTTCCGCGAGCTAGTGACGCCTGCCCTGGAGCGCGAGTGCTACGTCCAAGGCGTCCTGATCTCGTGCGGTCTGGAGGATTTCGGGGGCGCCGAGCGGCGCATTCGTGCGGTCGCCCACGCGCGCGGCGCTGCCTTCCTGCCGGAACATCTGCACGACAGCCTCACCGACTGGATACTGACGCGGCTGCTCCGCCACATTGAGGGCGCCGAGGCCCGCGCCGCCCCCGGTCGCGCCATTGCCGACAAAGTTGCCGCCGACATCACCGCATGGGAGGCGGCATGCCAGACGACGAGGACCCCATGACGCCCCGCAGTTTCTGGGATGGTGGGCGCGAACCCGACGAGATCGAGGCCGCAATCGGCCCGTCGCCTCCGCCCGAGGAAGAACCGCGGGTGGTCGGAATGGACGGTCGCCCGGTGCGGCGCACAACGCCGCCGCCGCCATCCGACCCAAGCAAGCCGGTCATCCGCGTCCTCAATGGCCTACGCCACCATGCCGCCGACGAAGGATTGGCGGCCATGGCGCGTGCCGAGGTCGGGTTTTTCCAGCGCGATCGTTCGCTTGTTCGTGCCGCGCTCTCCAAGGCCAAGACCAGCGACGGTGCCGTGGTGGAGGTTCCCGGCATCGTCGCCGTCACTCAGCCAATGCTGCTCCGCGCGCTCGGCACATCCGCCGAGTGGGAGAAGCTGAAGGCCAACGGCGAAGCGGTGCGGATCGACCCACCAAAGGAAGTGGCGGAGCAGATCGGTAGCATGACCGGCGAATGGCCGTTCCCGCCCCTGGCCGGCGTGATCGCCACCCCGACCATGCGCCAGGACGGCAGCCTGCTTTCCGAGCCGGGCTATGACACCGCCACCGGCCTCGTTCTGATGGCGCCCCCGGCCATGCCACATATTCCGGGCCGGCCGAGCATGGACCACGCACAGGTTGCGCTCGGCTCGCTGCTGGAACTGCTGGAGGAGTTTCCATTCGCCGATGACGCGAGCCGGTCGGTCGCGCTTTCTATGATCCTAACGACGGTCCTACGCGGCGCCCTTCTGCCGGCCGTCCCGATGCACGTCTCGACTGCGCCCCAGCCTGGCACCGGCAAAAGCTACCTACTCGATATCGCCTCCGCCATCGCCACTGGCGAACGGTGCCCCGTCATCGCCGTAGCACCCTCGGTCGAGGAAACAGAGAAGCGCCTCCAGGCCGCGGCCCTTGCCGGGCAACAGATCATCGCCATGGACAACTGCTCCGACATCCTGAGCGGCGATTTTCTCAATCAGGTCACGGAGCGCCCGTTGCTCCAGATGCGCCCCCTCGGCAGCAGCGCCATCGTCCGCATCCCGAACACCTTCAGCGTCTTCGCCAACGGCAACAACCTCTCGGCCCCGGCCGATCTTGTGCGCCGCACCCTAGTCTGCCGTCTCGACGCCAACCTGGAGAACCCCGAGGAGCGCGTATTCCGCGCCAATCCGGTGCGGGCCGTCCTGGCCGATCGCGGCCTCTACGTGGCGGCCTGCCTGACAATCGGCCGAGCATACGTCTGCGCCGGCATGCCCACTCCACAGCGCCGCCTTGCGTCGTTTGAGCGGTGGTCGGACCTGGTTCGCTCGGCCATCGTCTGGCTTGGGGGCGCCGATCCCTGTGACTCGATGAACCTCGCCCGCGCCGAAGACCCGATCCGCCTGGCACGCGCCGCGCTGTTCAATGCCTGGAAGGCCGAGATCGGGTTGCGCCCCGCCGGCCTGATGGCATCCGAGTTGATCGACGAAGCGGAGGCGCAGGACGGCCATGGCTTCTTGC
>DAICYU010000074.1 GCA_027311485.1 Acetobacteraceae bacterium | reverse complement strand
ACCACATGAAGCCCGGCGGCATATGTTTCGTATGTTGCGTGCATTGGCACAGGCGCCTGCGCCAGGGCGGTGCCCGGCAGGATTAGTCCCATCAACGCCATACCGCGCCGCACCATGACCCGGACCTTATCGGACGGCCGGGGAAAAGCAAGCGCGGCCCCGACTGCCGTCATATCTTCACAGACTGCACCGCCTCCTCCAATTCCTGGAACGTCGGCATATGCTCGGTTGGCACCATCTTGCGGCCCGTTTCCACACTGACCTGCGGCGCATTGCCGTGTAGATGCGTCACCAGCACCGCGCGGATCACCTCCAGGTATTTCGACTCTTCGTCGACGACGCCTTTCATCCGCGATGCGAATGGCCCAACCATGCCGTAGGCCAGCAGCACGCCCAGGAACGTCCCTGTCAGGGCGCCGCCGATCATCGCCCCCAGCACCGCGGGCGGCTGGTCAATGTGCGACATGGTCTTGATCACGCCCAGCACGGCCGCGACGATGCCCAGTGCCGGAAGCCCGTCGGACATCGTTTGCAGGGCGTGCGACGGATGCAATTCCTCCTGCAGCGTCTTTTTCAGCTCCCGCGCCATGACGTCCTCGATCTGGTTCGGGTCATCCGCGTTCATGCCGACCATGCGCAGGTAATCGCAGATCAACACGGTGGCATGGTGATTCCGCAGGATCGTGCTGAATTTCTGGAAGATCGCGCTGTCCTCGGGCTTTTCGATATGCGGCTCCAGCGCCATGGCACCTTTTGAGCTGGCCAGCCGCACGAGCGCGAACAGCAGGCTGAGCAACTCGATGTAATCGGATTTCTTGAACGCCGCGCCCTTCAGCACTTTGCCGAAGCCGCCCAGCGTGTGCTTCACATCGTGCATGCTGTTCGACATCACAAATGTGCCGACGGCCGCGCCGCCGATCGTCCACATCTCAAACGGCAGCGCCTCGATCAGCGGCGCCATGCTGCCGCCCGAGGCCAGGTAGCTGCCGAACACGCAAACGAACAGAAAAACCAGTCCGCCGATCGTCAGCATGATACGCGCTTCATGGTTTTGCCGGCGCCGCTGGCACAGGCGCCTGTCGCAGCACCAGAATGGCGATTCGCCGGTTGGCTGCGGCGAACGGTTCGGCCGGCAACAGCGGGTCCCGATCGGCATGGCCGGTCACCGACTGGATGCGCGACTCCGCCAGGCCGCCCTCCACCAGCAGCCGTCGGGTCGCGTTGGCTCGCTCCGCCGATAGCTCCCAGTTGGTGCGATCCCGTCCGGGGAAGGGGGCCGCGTCGGTATAGCCGGCCACCGAGATTGGCTCGCTCAGTTTGTTCAGCACCGGCACCACCTTCTGCACCAGCAATCTGGCGCGGTCGTTCGGGGTGGCCGAACCGGTGGCGAACATCGGCAACTTGACTTCATCCAGGATCTGGATGCGCAAGCCGTCCGGTGTCATGTCGATCGCGAGCTGCTTCGCCAGATCCACCAGGGCCGGATCGGCACGTACCGCCTGCCTGATCTGGTCCGCGGCCTTTTCGAAGGCGGCTTTTTCCTGTGCTGCCTGTTCCGCTGCGGCAATGCCAACCCCGGTTTGCGCAGCAGCGCTACCAGCCCCTGGCTGGCCGGCGACGGTCGTCGATGTCCGATCGGCCGGGTTCTTTCCCCTGGCGTTGGCGGGCCCACCCGGACCGGGCGGGGCACGATCGCCCTTTTGCCCCTTCGACGTGATGTCCTGATCGTCATCCGCACCCTGGTCGTCGGCCACCGGTCCGATGCCGACGCCATCGCCTGTGCGGGCATGGTGATACTCGGTATGGACCGGGTCCTCACCATCCTCCGTCTGCTCCATCACAGGCTTTTTGCCTTCAGTGACCTGGACCTGACCACGGTCCGACACCATCGCGCCTTCGTCGAACGCGGTATGGCCGCCGAACGGCTGGCCGGTTCCTGACGAGGAATGTGACATCAGGTTGTTTGGGCTGAAATAGTCTGCCAGGCCCTTGCGCTGATCCTCGGTCGTGGCGTTCAGCAGCCACATCAGCAGGAAGAATGCCATCATCGCCGTGACGAAATCGGCGTACGCGACCTTCCAGGCACCGCCATGATGGCCACCTTAGACGATCTCGTTCTTCTTGATCACGATCGTCGGCTGGGATCCCTTCCTGCCGCCTTTGCCCGCCATATCTGTCCTCCGATGGCGGCAGCATGACCCACATCCATTAACGATCTCCTAACAGGGGCAGGAAAATCGCAGCTGCTGGCTATCACGATCGCCGATACTGCCTTGCCGGCGCGTCATCGACCGACAACCTCCGCGATCATGACCGACCTGCTTCCCGCCGCCGATGCCAACCCGACGCTTGCTCGGCAGATCGTCGATGACGGCATTCGCCGGTATTTCAACGACCGGCATCTGCGGGTGAAGCCGTTCGTGGATCGGAATTTTTCCTTCCGCGGCTCGCTGGCGTTGCACCGCGCCGCCGTGGGCTGGGATATCGCCCGCGCACCGCTGAATCTGACAATGGCCGGGCCTCAGGTCGGCCTGCTGGTCGCATCACGCACGGCGCGCAAGCTGGGCCTCCCGCGCTTAGCCAGCAGCCTGGGCAGCAAACGCCTGATCGTGCACACCGCGGTCGGCAAGGAACTGAGCTGGCGCCTGCACGCCGACCTTCTGGAACTGCCGTATCAGGTCGAGGCCCGGGCCACGACGCGCGACGCCCTGGCCGAGACGATCCTGTCGGACCCGCGTGTTGCCGAGGCCGTGACGCCGGCCCTGGAAGCGATCGGCCAACGCGGCGATGACCCCGCCTTGCGCCGCCGGCTTGAAGCCGCCATGTCCGAATACACCCGCACCCGCGCCGCGGCGACGGAGATCACCACGGCGCTGCTCAGCCTGAGCGCCGGTGCCATGACGCTCCGCAAACTCACGCCCGGTGCTATTTCGCTTGGTCCTACCCTGGCTGCGGCGATCGCGCAGCGGGCCGCGGTCATGTCGTTCCCAATGGGCGGGGCGCTGGGGTCGGTCTGGTATGCGATGTTCCCGGTCGCGCCGTCGGCCGTGCTCGTCGCCGGGCTGACCGGCGGATTACTGGCCGCTTCCACCGTCGCGGCCGCCTTCGCCGGCGTTATCGCCGACCCTGTGCAGCGAAAGTTGGGCCTGCACGAACGCCGCCTGCATCATATGCTGGACGCGCTGGAGCGGCAGATGTTCGACCCAGCTGCCCAGGGCTTCGTGGTGCATGACCACTACGTGGCCAGGCTGCTCGACCTGTTCGACGTCACCGGTGCCGTGCTGCGGTTCGTGGCGCGCTGAGCGCGGGTGCATTGCATGATGCGGTGCATCTGCACCGCCTGGGCAGCGCCTCGCGGGGATACGCGGGCCGCGGTAGAATGCAGCCATGACCGCCGTCACCCGCTTTGCCCCGAGCCCCACCGGATATCTGCACCTCGGGCATGCCTTCTCTGCCTGGAATGCCTGGATCCGGGCACGAACGTTCGGGGCGCGAACGGTTGGCGGGCGATTCCTGTTGCGGCTGGAGGATATCGATCCGCAACGCTGCCGACCGGACTACGCGGCCGCGATCGAGGAAGATCTGGCCTGGCTGGGTATCGACTGGGACGGGCCGGTGCGGGTGCAGTCCCGGCACCTGGACGAGTACCAGGCGGCGTTGGACACGCTGCAACAGCAAGGATTGCTGTACCCGTGCTTCTGCACCCGGGCTGACATCCAGCGTGAGGTGGCCACCGCCGCTTCGGCGCCGCATGGGCCGGATGGCGCACCGCTGTACGCCGGCACCTGCCGCCGCCTGTCGCCGGCGCAGCGGGCGGAGCGAATTGCCGCCGGCGAACGCTTCGCCCTGCGGCTGGACATGCAGGCCGCGCTTCGTCCTGGCCTGTCGTTCCACGAGGAACATGAGGGCCGCATCCCGTGCCATCCCGAGCGGTTCGGCGACGTTGTACTGGGCCGCAAGGACGTGCCGGCAAGCTATCATCTGTGCGTCACGCACGACGATGCCCTCCAGGGGGTCGCGCTGGTCACGCGAGGCGCCGATCTGAAGCCGGCAACCGATCTGCACCGGCTGTTGCAGGTGCTGATGGGCTGGCCCGAGCCAGCCTACGCGCACCATCACCTGCTGACCGATGCCTCCGGGCGCCGGCTGGCCAAGCGCGACGGGGCGGCGACGCTGCGGGCGCTTCGCACCGCCGGAGTCGCCGCCGCCGACATTATCGAACGATTTTCAAGAGACCCGGGTCGTTCTGCCGCAGCAAGCCATCTGTCGATCGCATGACCCACGACCGATCGGCGTTCCAGATAGCCGATCTCCCGCTACCCCATCAGCCCGGCGGCGATGTTCACCGTCAGGGCAAGAATGACGGTATTGAACAGGAAGCTGAGCAAGCCATGCAGAGCGGCGACGCGCCGCAGTTTGCGACTGGTGATCTGCACGTCGGAAACCTGGAATGTCATGCCCAGCACCAGGGCGAAATACATGAAATCCAGGTAGTCAGGCTGCGGTTCGCCAGGAAATTCCAGCCCGTGATCCAGCGTGCCGTCCTCCTGCCGCTCATAGAATTCATGGGCGTAGCGATAGGCGAAGGTCACATGGCTCATGAGCCAGGATATGAACAGCGTGCCGGCAACAAGCGCGACAGCAATGCCCCGCGCATCCGGTTCGGTGCGCTTGATCGCGGCGAATTCGGTCCCCACGGCAATGAAGCTGATGACGACGATGGCCAGGGTGATGGCGAAGATCGTCCATTCGCCTTCCTCCTGCGCCTCGGCGTTGGCCGGCATGTGCGCCGGGGTGGCGGTCAGGAACAACTGTGCCGACAGCAGCAGGTACACCAGCACCCCGACGTCCCAGGCCACGATCCCCCGCGTTGTGGCCAGCAACCCGCCGGGTAGAAACAGCCACGCACCGATGCCGACGAGGAAGCCGATGAACAGTCGCAGCCGGCTGCGAACGACACGCCAGAGCACCGCGATCAGGACAGGGTCATGAGCAGGCCGGCCATGAGCCGGCCGCGATAGGCCAGGCTGTCAATCTGGATGTGCTCATCCAGCGTGTGCGCGCCCTGGCCGGCAACGCCAAGCCCGTCCAGGGTGGGAATGCCTATGGCGCCGGTGAAATTGCCGTCGGATCCGCCGCCGGAGCTTTGCGAGGCGATGTGATAGCCCAACTCCTGTGCGATCGTGCGCGCGGTTTCATACAATGCCATGCCCTTCGCGTCCGGCTCCCACACCGGGCGGGTGACGCCACGCGTCACCGTGAACTGCACCTCATTCGATGAACCCCGCAGGTTCAGCATCGCCGCGACGCCGCGATCCAGATCCTCCTGCCGCTTCGCCATCGACAGCGCTTCGCCGACGCAGGTCGTAGTGACGCAGTTGACCCACTGGCCGCCGTGGATGACGCCGACGCTGAAGGTGCAGCTTTCGGTCGTCATGTCTTCGATTTCGATCAGCTTGCGCGCCATTTCCCGGATGGCGGACCGGCCGTCGCCAGGGCGGGCGCCGGCATGGCTGGGGCGCCCTGTGGCTTCCAGGTTGAAGCGGGCGATGGCATAGCGGCCGGTGACAACCCCGCCATCAGGGCGCGCCGGTTCCGGAACCAGGACGTATTTGTGGCGGGCGGCTTCGGCCTCGATCAGATCACGCGTGGACGGGCTGCCGACTTCCTCATCACTCGTGAACAGGACGGTGACGGGCAGTTTCGTCGTGATCCCGGCACGCTGCAACTGGCGGATGGCTTCCAGCGACAGGTAATTGCCGCCCTTCATGTCCTGGATTCCTGGCCCCCAGGCGCGGTTGCCCTCTCGCCGGAATGGTAATTTCTCCAGCGTGCCGATCGGGTGAACGGTATCCAGGTGGCCCATCACCAGGATGCCCGGCGCGTGCGGCGTCGGGTGCGGGAATGTCGCGCGCACGCAGTCGCCGAAGCCCATGCGGCCGGCGATCCGCTCGATTCGCGCACCGGCCAGCACCAGCGCGCGGGACGCCATGTCCATCATCCGGTTCACGGCCGGGGCGTCGAATGTCGGGCTTTCGCACTCCACCCATGCGCGCAGCCCGTCAAGCATGGCGTCAGGATCGAAAGGCAGCGCGTTCAGGTTCATTCCCATCTTCTCCATTAATCGCCGCTGACCGTGCCACGGTCAGGGCAGCAGCGCGACCCTGTGGCCCAGCAGGTCGAAGAACCCATCGGCATCAAGGGTTTCCAGGATCGTTGCATGCGGCGGCGTTTTGGTCACCCCCCAGCGGTCGATCAACGTGCGACCACGCCCCGGGCCAGGGCCGAGGTCGATCTGCACGGCGCCGGGGCGGCTGGTGAACAGGGCCGGCCGGATCAGCCAGGCGACTGCGCAGGGATCGTGCAGCGGCGACCCGGCGAGCCCGAGGCGGATCGAAGGCGGAACGTTGGCCTGGATGTCGCACGCCGCACGCAGGCACCGACCGTTGCCGAGCGCCCGCCATGCCGCGATCCGGTTCGGCGTGACCAATGCCTGTGCCGTCAGGTCCAGCGTGGCGAACACCAGCGGGCGGCGGCAAGCGACCAGCACCGCCAAGGCCTCGGGATCACTCCAGGCGTTGAATTCGGCAGCGGGAGTGATATTGCCCTCGCCCCAGGCGCCGCTCATCAGCACGATCTGCGCCACGTTGGCAGCCACGGCCGGTTCGGTCATCAGCGCCAGGGCCAGGTTGGTGGCTGGGCCAATTCCCACCAGGGTCACTGGTTGGGCGGCGTCCCGCAGGATGCCGCGGATCGCGTCGGCGGCCACGCCCGGCGCCGCGGCACCGCCTTTCGGCAGCACCACGCCGCCCATCCCGTCCGTCCCGTGCACGCGCGGCTCACTGGTGAACACGCCCAGCAGCGGTCGGTCGGCGCCGGCGAACACCGGCACCCGGGACCCGGCGAGGGCGGTCAGCGCCAAGGCATTCGCCAGCGTCAGATCCAGCCCGACATTGCCGCCGGCGACGGTGACGGCCAGGACGGAGACCTCGGGCGAGGCGAGCGCCAGCAGCAGCGCAACCGCGTCGTCGGTGCCCGGATCGCAGTCGAGGATGATCGGGATTGCCATGGTCAGACGACACTCCGGCCGGTCCAAGCCACCCGTTCGGCACGGTCAACACCATCCGTCGTTTCACATTGCATCAGAAGGCTCCCGCCGTTTCCGCACGCCGGCCTGAGGATCACCTTGACCCACCCACGCCGCCCCTGCAAACCAGTGTCATGTCCATCCAGGCCCGCATCGTGTCCGAGGACGAAGCGGATATCCGCCTCGACCGTTGGTTCCGCCGCCATTTTCCCGGTTTGCAGCAAAGCGCCATTCAGAAACTGTGCCGCACCGGCCAGATCCGGGTGGACGGCCACCGCGCCGACACCGCAACACGCCTGGTGCCGGGGCAGACCATCCGCATTCCGCCGATTCAGGTGCAGCCCGAAGCGCGGCCCGCCGGCCGCATGGATCCCGGTGAAGCCAAGGATCTGCAAAGCCTCGTCATTTACAAAGACGAGCACATCCTGGCGGTGAACAAACCCTATGGCCTGCCAGTCCAGGGCGGCCCGGGCATCACGCGCCATCTGGACGGCATGCTCGATGCGCTCCGGTTTGAGGCCGAGCACCGGCCGCGTCTGGTGCATCGGTTGGATCGGGACACGACGGGGGCCTTGCTGTTGGCGCGTACGCCGGGGTCGGCTGCCAAGCTGGCCGCCTTGTTCCGTGGCCGCGACATTGAGAAAACCTACTGGGCCGTGGTGGCCGGTCGTCCGCTGCCGGTCGAGGGCCGTATCGACATGCCGCTGAAGCGCATCGGCGGCGTCCGCGGGGAGCGTACCGCCCCGGCCGACCGCGACGACCCCGACGGCGCCCGCGCCATTACCGACTATCGCACACTGGACAACGCGGCGCAGAAACTCGCCTGGCTTGAACTGAAGCCGCTGACCGGTCGGACACACCAGTTGCGCGTCCATTGCGTCGCGCTCCGCACGCCGATCCTGGGTGACGAGAAATATGAGGAACCTGATCAGAATCGGGCCTTCGCCGCGCTGATTCAGGGCCTGCCGCACGAACTCCATCTGCATGCCAGGCGGCTGGAACTGCCCCATCCCGCTGGCGGAACGCTCATGGTGGAAGCCGATCTGCCACCCCACATGAAGGAGACGTTCAGGACGCTGGGCTTCCACGCTCCGCCGGCTCAACCACCCGGGAGACGACGATGAAACCCAATCGGCGCCCGCTGCGCATTGCGCTGACCGCGCTGGCTGCGGTTGTTGTCGTGCTCGCCGGCGCCGGGGCCATTCTGGTCGCGCGGTTCGATCCCAACAGCTACAAGCCGCAGATCGAGGCTGCGGTGAAGCGCGCCACCGGTCGCGACCTGGTGCTGAGGGGTCCGATCGGCCTGAAATTTTCGCTGACGCCGACGCTCGAAATGCGCGATGTCAGCCTCGCCAACCCGCCCGGCTTCTCCCGCCCGCAGATGGCCGTGCTGCAGTCGATAGAACTGCGCCTGGCCCTGCTGCCGCTGCTGTCGCACCACATCCAGATTGATCGGCTGGTGCTGAACCAGCCTGACATTCTGCTGGAAACAAACGCCGCCGGGCAGCCGAACTGGACATTCGCCCCGCAGGCCAAATCTGCCCCGCAAACCCAGCCCGCCCCGCAGGCCATCGGGACATCGACGCCATCAACAGGCTCCACAGGCGCCAAGGTCAGCGTCGGGTCGGTGTCGATACAGAACGGCATCCTGCGCTACCGTGATGACCGCACCCAGACCGTCACCACACTTGGCTTGCAGCGGCTCGATGCCACGGCGGCCTCCGCCGGTGCGCCGCTGCATGTCGATGCGGATGCGACCTATAATGGCAATGCCTTCATCCTGACAGCCGATACCGGCAGTCTCGCTCGGCTTCAGGATGCGGCGGCAACGACTCCCTGGCCGGTCAAGCTTTCGCTGACGGCCGGCGCCGCGCACCTGACAGTCGACGGGGCGGTGACGCAGCCGCTGACAGGCCGGGGCTATGTGCTCACCGTGGCTGGTGCTGTCCCGGATATCGCCACGTTGACCCCCTATTTGCAGGGGTTCCGACCGCCGCCGCTGCACGACATCACGTTTGCCGCCAAACTGACCGACCCTGGCAAGCCGGCCGACCCTGGCAGGCCGGCCCACTGGGGGGCGGCGCTGCCGGAGGTGACGGCGTTTACCCTGCATGTCGGCGCATCGGACCTGGGCGCGCTGGCGCCCGGCCTGCTGCTGGACAATCTGCAGATCGACGCGGCAGCACTCGATCAGCCGGTGAAGGCCGCCGGGGCTGCCAAACTGGGCATGACGCCGGTTGCACTGGCTGGTGTGTTCGGACCATTGGCCATGCTGATGCCCGGCGCGCACCCCGCGCCGTTCCCGGTCGATGTCCGTGCCCAGGCGGGCGGGGCCGACCTGTGGGCGAAGGGGACCATCGCCGCCGTGTGGGCGCTGACCGGCGCTAAACTGGCCCTGGCGGCAAACATCCCCGACCTTGCCACCCTCGCGCCGCTCGCCCGGCATCCTTTGCCGTCGATAAAGAGCATCGCGTTTCACGGCACGCTGACGGATGCCAATGGAGGGTTCGGCAAGGGTGCGGCGCTGCGTGGCATGGTGCTGACCACTGCGGATGGCGATGCCGCCGGCGATATCGCCTTGGGTCTGAACGGCCGGCCGTCACTGACCGCAATGCTGAAGTCGAACCGGATCGACGCGGATGCGATAAGCGCGGCCATCGCGCAGATGACGGCATCCGTACTACCGACAGCGCCCAACCCAGCACCAGCGGCCAAGCCAGAATCGGCGACACCAGCCCCCGCGCAGCCGCAGCCGAACAACAGCAAGCGGCTGTTTTCCGATAAGCCAATCTCCTTCGACCTGCTGCGCCCACTGGATGCCGACCTGACGCTGGCGATCGCCGATCTGCATAGCAACGGGGTCGATTACCGGGCGGTCAGCAGCCACGCGGTGCTGAAAAGCGGTGCCCTGTCCATCGATCCGCTCGTGGCGGATCCTCCTGGCGGACATATCCAGGCAAGCCTGACGGCGGATGCGGCCAAGCCCGCGCCGCCGGTGCATCTGACCGTGCGGGCCCGCGGCGTGGCCCTCAAGACCATCCTGGCGGTGGCGCGCGAACCCTCCTTCGCGTCGGGCAACGTCGACGTTGACGCCGACCTGCACGGTGCCGGCGGCAGCCTGCATGCACTGGCCGCGTCATTGAGCGGGTTTCTCGGGGTCAGCCTGGCGGGCGGCACGATCGACAACCGGCTGTTGGGCAGCCTGCTCGGCAACGTGATGGACTCGCTGAACGCGCTCAATCTGGTCGGCAAGGGCGGCACCAGCGATCTGCGCTGCTTCGCCGTGCGGGCACAGGCCGAGAACGGCGTCGCGCATGTCGATCCGTTCGCGCTCGTCTCTTCGCTGCTGACGATGACCGGGGCTGGCAGCGTCAACCTGGGCGCCGAGACGCTGGCGTTGCACATGCAGCCACAGGCCCGTGTCGGCGGCACCGGGCTGGTAATCCCGATGAGCATCGCCGGGCCGATCAGGGCCCCGTCGGTGCAGGTGAACAGGCTGGTCGCCGGCGGGGCCGATGCACTTGCCGGGGCAATTACCGGCAAGGCCACGCCGTTGGGTATTGTCGGCGGCCTCCTGGGGGGAGATAAGCTCACCAGCGGCGGGACGGGCGATATCTGTCCTTCGGCTCTGGCCGCCGCGCGCGGCCAGCCGTTTGAGACACCGGCGGTGCCGGCGAGACCGGCCAATCCGCAACCGCAAAATCCTGCCGCGGCCTTACGCAACCTGTTTCGATGAGACCTGAGGATTGAAGCGCTTCTGGGATAACGCGACGGTTCTGGAAACCTCGGCCGGGCATGAGATCCTGCTGGACGGCCGCCCGATGCGGCTGCCCAGCGGCAACAGACTCCTGATTGGTCCGCCATGCCTAGCCATGGCGATCGCTGCCGAGTGGCAGGCGGCCGGTGGCGGCAAAGGCAGGGAGATGTCGTTCAACGACACCCCGCTGACCCGCCTGGCCGGTACGGCGCAGGAGCGGATCGCCACCGATCCGGCGCCCGTCGTCGATGCGATCGCCCGATATGGCGAAACCGACCTGTTGTGCTATCGCGCCGAAACACCCCGCGAGCTGGCGCAGCGGCAGGCGCAGCTTTGGCAACCCTGGCTCGACTGGGCGGCGCTGACCTATGACGCGCCGCTGCGGGTGACGGCGGGGATTGCGTATATCAGGCAGCATCACGACAGCATTTTCGCGTTGCGCCGGGCGGTCGCCGCCCTGGACGCCGACGTGCTGGCCGGGTTGGGCATCGCGGTGCCGGCGCTGGGCAGTCTGGTCCTGGGCCTGGCGATCGCGGGCGGCGCCCTTGACGCCGACTCCGCGTTTTCGTTGAGCGTGCTGGATGAGTTGTTCCAGATCGAACAATGGGGTGAGGATAAGGAAGCTGTCGCGCGTCGTGCCGGTCTCCAGGCGGATATCGCGTTGGCGGCGCGGTTTATCGACCTGACGCGGGGGAACCGTTGAACGCAAAACGACTGGTCATCGCAGGCCGGGTGCAAGGTGTTGGCTTTCGCGCCTGGATGGTGGACAAGGCAAGGACGCTGGGTGTTTCGGGTTGGGTCCGCAATTGCGC
>DAICYU010000749.1 GCA_027311485.1 Acetobacteraceae bacterium | reverse complement strand
GGGTGTCTGGCCGGGCTCATCCGGCTCCTGCTTGCCAAACATGTTCCGCAGAAAACCGGGTGTCAGCGCGGTGATCGGGTTTACCGAGACGCTTGGATCGTTCAAATCGCCGGTCATGCTGAAGGCGACCGCGAAGACGCCGCCGCCTTTCTCCGGGCTGAACAGCTTGCCCACCAGCGGTAACCCGCCGAGGATGGCGTTGAAGAAGTAGGCGGGAACGATGGTACCGTCGAGGTCGATCCTGCCTGCGCGCGTGTCGATCCAGCCCCGCGCGGTCAGCCCGAGGGAAGCATTGTAGGCTCGCCCGTTGCGAATGTTCAGGGCATTGCCGTCGTAGGTGAACGGGATATCCACCTTCGAGAACCCCATGCCGGGCCCGCGGACCACATCCGCCAGGCCGTAGATCGTGACGGCCTGCAGCACCTTCCCGAGGGCGGGCGATTTCGCTACCCGCGTCTGCTCGATCACTGCCCTGCCGGTCAGTGGATGATACCGGGTCAGGGTGCCGAACTCACCGTCGATCACCAGCCGGCCCGATTGCATGAACCGCACCACATCCAGCCCGCGCAGCAATGCCCCGGCATCGCCACTTTCCACCCGCAGCAGCCGCCGATCGCCCTTGGGCTGCACCTTCATGGAGAAGGTCGCGCCACCCTGCATAGTGCCGATCGCATCCAGCGCCTGCACAGCCTCTCCGTTGCCGCGCGCCTTCACCAGCATGTTGCTGGCCCGCACGTCATTGGCGAGCAGCACGGTGGCGAACCGTGCGTCCAGGATCCAGCTTGGTTTCGTTGCCGGCGGACTGTTATCCGGTCCGGAGTCCGGCGACTTGGCGGCCAGCTTCGTGGATAGGTCGATCCTGTCGCCTGACAGCACGATGTTCAGCGGCAGCCCCTTGGCGAGCTGCACGGTTCCCCGCGCGGTGGTATTTCCCAGCCGCAATTCGTCCACTGAAACCGAGCTGATGCGCCCGTCCGTTGCGCGCGCGGAGCCGCCGACCGACACGCCGGTGCCGCTGATGGCAAACCGCTCGATCCCGGCCAACTGGCCACGCCGCACGGATAATCCGGCGGAAAAGCCGGTGTAGGTGCCGCGCGGCTTGGTCCAGCCGAGCTGGGAGACCGTCAGGGTGGTTTCGGTCAAGTCGCCTTCGATGCTGACCATGTCACCGCCGGTCCGGCGGTCCAATATCGTGATGGTCATCGGGATGGTGCCATCGGCGATGTCTGTCAGATCGAAGCCTGCATCGCGCAGATCGAACGCGGTCGGCTGCCCGGTCACCACGACCCGCTGAACGACCTGGGTTGGCGGACCGGCGGTGAAGTCCATCGTGCCTTGCAGCTTGACGGGGATTGCGGCGACCAATCCCTGCCCGTCGGCGCGCAGACCGTCCTTGGTGATGCTCAGGTCTAGCACGCCCTTGTCGAAAGCGTTCGTGCTGACCACCGCGGGCACGCGCACATTGGTCAGGTGGGCGTTGGCGTGGATGGTCACATCGTCCATCTGCAGCCGGTCATCCATCGGGAACTGGAAGTCCAGCGTCGCGGCCGCATCGCCGCCTTCCACGCTGAAGCTGATCGGGTGTTCCGACAACAGATGTAGACGGGGCTGCTTCAGCAGTGCCAGGGCGCTGGTCACCGGTCCCCGTGTTTGCAAGCGGATCGCCGCAAGCTGATCCCGCACGGACAGCCCGGTGATGTGCATGATGCCATTTTCAACCAGCAGGTCGGGATCGTTCGTGCCGGTCGTCTGGCGGGCGGACGGAATGTGGATGTCCAGCGAGTCCGGGTCCAGCAGGCGCAGGTGTACCGCCGCCTGCTGGACCGGCGGCATGGAATCGAGCCAGGTGAACGCCACGTCGGTGCCGTCCAGGGTGCCTGAGGCCCGCGTCATGACGACGTTTCGCAGGTCCTGGTCGGTTTCCAGTGAAATCGATGCGGCGCCGTGCGTGGCGGTCCCGCTCAGCACGTGCTCCATCACCCATGGGCGGGCGCCACCGCCGACTCCAGCGGGCCAGAGCAGGGGCAACTCCGCGAGATTCACGTTGTCCAGGCCGATGGCCGTCGAGGCGGTCAGCCGCTTCGCCTTGCGTTGCACGGTGCCGGTGATCCGCAGCATCGCCGGCGGA
>DAICYU010000748.1 GCA_027311485.1 Acetobacteraceae bacterium | reverse complement strand
TTCGACCTAAAGATCCCTTCATACACGCCGTGCTATGATCTTGAGCAGGGCAAGGATTGGCAGCAGCTCTATCCTGACCGGGTGGCGCTGGTCGGGACCGCGATGTTGATCCGACGCGCTTTATTCGAAAAAATCGGCGTGCTCGACGATCGCATTTTTGCCTACTGGGAAGATATCGACTATTCGATCCGCAGCGCTCTGGCCGGTTTCCGCAATGTCATGGTGTTTGATACGTCGATTTATCATCCGGGAAAGGCGACCATCGCGGCGCCAGATACCGTCAAACCACATTATTACTACCTTATGACCCGCAATGAAATCATGATGTGGCGTTCGTTCTGTTCGCCGAAGCAGGTCTTGAAGGCAGCGTTCTGGGTTCTGCGCCGGCAGTTGCGGCAAATTATGCGCATGCCCAACAACGCCACTGGCCTCGACGCGATGTTATCCGGTCTATGGGACGGTCTACGCGGTATCGGCGGCGGATACGACCCGAAACGGCGCATGCCTACGCCGTTTCGCCAGTTGCTGGCCCGTTACCCTGACCTGTGGCTGCGCATTCTCGATGCAGGGCACTGAGGCGTGAAAATCAGCGTTGTCGTCCCGACCTATAATCGTGCCGATCTGCTGCCTGTGACGCTGGATGCCATTCTGGCGCAAACACTGCCCCCGCATGAAGTCATTGTCATTGACGATGGATCGTGCGACGAGACGCCGTCTGTCCTCCGTCATTACGCATCAGCGGTCCGCGGGAGGACCATCGAAAACGCTGGCGAACTCGTTGCGCGGAACACCGGCCTCCGCATGGCGACCGGGGATCTCGTCAGTTTCTGCGACAGTGACGATCTCTGGCGGCCTGATCTCCTTGCCAGCATGGCCGAGCTTTGGCGGCGTGCGCCGGGCGTGCGAACGGCCTATTGTGATTTCGTCATCGTTCGCGAGGATATCCGGGGTGATCAGAACAAATTTGCCGGTGCGCCAGAGGGGTTCTGGGACGATCTGCGCGTTGTCGGCCCCGAACTCGGCGTATTCGACAGTGCCGTGATCGATCGGCTGATCCGCTACCAGCCGTTCTTTCCATCCTGCATGACGGTGGACCGAGAATTCTTCCTTTCACTTGGTGGCTGGGACGAAGCCGCCAGTCGGATTGTCGGATGCGACTTCGCGACGACCCTCCGGGTTGGCGAACACCCACCCATCGGTGTCGTCCGCAAGCCGCTGGTTGGGATCCGCAAGCACGCCGGCAATTTCTCGGCCGACGTTCAGAAGATGAACCTGGGGGACGCCCGCATACTCGAGCTTGTCCTGGCGAGCCGCCCATCGCTGGCCGAGCATCGGAAGGTTATTGAAGAAAGCATCGCTATACGGCGTCGTGATGCTCTCAATGCAGCGTTTGCTCGGCATGATTTCGAAAGCGTGAAGAGCATATACCCGCTCCTGCCTCTGGCAAGCCGAAGCCCGGCCTTGCGCATCAAGCATCACGTTGCAAACTGGCCGGCAATCGGGAGAGGGATAGCAGCGGCTACGCTACTGTTGGCTGGTTCGGTGAGCGGACATTTGCACACCAGGTGACCGGATCAATCCGGTCTGCCGCGCTCGGCGACCAACTCATCGCAAAACCCCAGAAATTGCTCAACCCGGCGGTCCCAGCCTGCCGCGTCTGCCACCGCCGCGCCGCCGTCGCGCAGCCGCGCACGCAGGCCATCATCCTCAAAGACTTGCACAATGGCGTCGGCAATCGCCGTAACGTCGGTGCCATCGACCAGCAGTCCATTGACCTGGTCAGCCACCGCGTCCACGCTGCCGCCGGCCTGCCCGGCGATCACCGGCAGCCCGCACGCGTTCGCCTCCAGGAACACCAGACCAAAGCCTTCGGTCTCCCCATCCGGCATCTCCCGGTTTGCCATGATGAACACGTCGCCCAGGCTGTAATGATCCGCCAGTTCATAGCCCGGCACGCCGCCGGCAAACACGACATGCGCCTGAAGTTCGTGCAAAGCGACCAGTTGTTCCAGGTTCGGCCGATAGGAACCTTCCCCGACAATCAGATAGACGATGTCGGGGATATGCTGTCGCACCCGAGGCAGGCTCTCGATCACCCGGTCCATACCCTTCCGGGCATAGAGCCTGCT
>DAICYU010000747.1 GCA_027311485.1 Acetobacteraceae bacterium | reverse complement strand
GCCTTTCGCCTCCGCCTGCCCGGTCAGACCAGCCGCCAGAACCAGTGCCATTGCGGCGCCCAAAGTCAGTTTTCGCATACCCAGACCTTTCTCTGTGTGACCGGCGAGAAACGTCCGAGCCTGCGGTTGGTTGCAAACCCGGTTTCGTGACTACGGAAACAGGTCCGCCGGCGCATCGGCGCGCAGGCTTTCACCCAGCTCGCGACCGAGTGCTACGGCATCAGCCAGCGCGCCGTGCAGGCTTCGCTTCAGCAGGAATGATCCGTCCGCGCGGGCCACCAGGCCGATGAGGTTCAATTGCCCGTCCGGCATAATGCGGGCGTTGGCGCCGATCGGCGTCCGGCAGGATCCGTCCAGCACGCCCAGCATGGCGCGTTCGGCGTCAGCGACGGCGCGGGCAGCCGCATCCTCGATGCGGGCGCACAGATCGAGCATTGCCGAATCGTCGGCCCGGGCGGTGATACCGATGATGCCCTGGCCGGCGGCGGGCAGCATCGCCTCGGGGTCCAGCACCACCGCGCCCGGCAAGTCCATCCCAAGCCGCTTCAGGCCCGCCAGCGCAAGCAGGCTGGCCTGGCACACGCCTTCATTCAGCTTGCGCAGCCGCGTCTGAACGTTGCCGCGCATCGGCACCACGCGCAGGTCGGGCCGAGCATTCAGCAACTGCGCCTGCCGCCGGACCGAGGACGTGCCGACCAGACCACCCGGCGGCAGCGCCGCATACGGGTCGGTCGGGTCGAGGTCCGGGGCGTCCCCGAAAATCAGCACGTCCCGTGGGTCCTCGCGCGGCAACGTGCAGGCCAGCACGATGCCCGGCGGCAATTCGGTTTCCAGGTCCTTCAGGCTGTGCACGGCGCAGTTGACGCGCCCATCCAGCAGGGCTTCGTGGATTTCCTTGGCGAACAGCCCCTTGCCGCCGATCTCGGCCAGTGCGCGGTCCTGCACCGCATCGCCTGTCGTGGCAATCATCTGTTCCTGGAACAGCTCTGCCGGTCCGGCGCACATGTCCCGCAGTAACCCAAGGAACAGGCGGGTCTGAAACAACGCGAGCGGTGAGCCTCTGGTGCCGGCGCAGACACGCAGGGGTGCGATTTCGGGCGGGCTTATGTTCATATCGCACTCATACCACCGCGGCGGGCGAACAAAAGGCCCGGATGGCTATTTGTTCGATTTCGTAACGTAAACCATCGCGGTCTGGTCGGGTATCAGCCGCACACAATCCAGCCGCGGCCTCGGATCATTGGTTGGGGCCACGGGTTGCGGCCGCGGATGTGCCGGCGGGCAGAGAGCGCGCCGCCTTGGCCGGCAGGGACTATCCCCCCTATGGGTCGAAGCCCTACGCCAGCGCACACACCGCCTCGGCCGGCGCCGGGATCCTGCGTGCAGCCCGCCCCGCCCGACGCACGATCATCGTGAACAGCAGGATCAGGGACACCGAGCTGATCGGAATCATCGGCCTGGCGACCATCATGTAGGCCGGAAAGCCTGTGGCGAGTATAAGGATGGCGAGCTCCGCAACGGTGAAGTCCGTGCCGGCCTCGATCCAGTCCTGAACCACCAGGCAAAGGGCGGCGATCAGCACCGGCATGTCGTAGACAAAGGCGTGCGGCGTCGCCAGGAAGGTACCCACGATCAGCGCCGCCTGGGCGATGCGGTCGGAGCCGCGCTTATGGACACGCCAGACCAGCACCGCCACGACCAGGGCGACGGCGCCTTGCACAGCCTCCGCCACCATATAGGGGCATCCCAGCAAACGAAGATTGGCAAGCACGGTCGGCTGGATCGGCAAGGTCTGATGCAGGGCGACGAAGAATGCGTCATAATGCGGCATTATCGCCAGCCACGCCGTCCAGACCTGCCAGCCAAAGCGCCAGGTTGCCGCCGCGCCCAGGCAGGTGATGGTCACCACAGTCGCGCCAATCGCCCGCCACGCGCCCACCGCCACCAGCCCGACCGGAACCAGCAGGCCAAGCTGCGGTTTGTAGCTGAGCAGCCCCAGCGCGATGCCGCTGAGAACCGGATTCGACCGGGACAGCCGCAGCCCGGCGGTCAACAGCGCCGCCGCCAGAAAGCCGGTCTGCCCGCTGGCAAATGCGATGGTGCTGATCGGTCCGAACAGCACGGCGATC
>DAICYU010000746.1 GCA_027311485.1 Acetobacteraceae bacterium | reverse complement strand
GAAGCCGGACACGACGGAGACCGTCAGTTCCAGCACCACCCGCATCCAGGAGTCGCCGTGCCCGAACTCGGTGATACCGAACAGCAGCAGGCCGAACGTCACCGCCTGCAGCACGGCGCTGGTTCCGTCGAACGCCACGCCCGACAGCGGGGTCTGCGGCAGCGCGCGCAGTGCGATGAAGGCACCCAGCACGCCCAGCGGCACGTTGACCGCGAACAACCAGGGCCAGGGCGCGACGGCGAGGATCGCCGCGGCGACTGACGGGCCGAGCGCCGAGGCGATGGAGCCGACTGTGGCATTCAGCCCGACGCCGCGGCCGATCCAGCGGCGCGGATAAATAAAGCGGATCAGGGCGCTGTTGACGCTCATGATGCCAGCCGCGCCAAAGCCCTGCAGCATGCGGGCGACGATCAGCGTCGTCAGCGACGACGACAGCGCGCAGGCCAGGCTGGCAATGGTGAACAGCACCAGGCCGGCCTGGTAGATGCGCCGGTAGCCGTAGATTTCCCCCAGCGAGGACAGCGGCAGCAGCGATACCGTGACGGCAAGCTGATAGGCGTTCACCACCCAGATCGAATTGGCGGGGGACGTGTTCACCTCCCGCGCGATGGTCGGGAGTGCAACGTTGGCGATGCCGCCGTCCAGAACCGCGAGGGTAAGACCAAGGGCGATGGTCATGATCGCCCATAGCCGTTGCGGCATGGGCACGCCGTCCGACATAGCGGTATCCGGCGCAGCTGCCATCAGGCGGGAAGGCTTTCCAGCACCGCATCCAGCGGCAGGTCAGCCAGCCGGGGCCGTTGCAGCACGCGGGTCCAGCGTCCGGCCGGCGCACATTTTGCCGGATCCGAGTCATCCGAGAACAGCGTCACGGTCGGACAACCCGAGGCTGCAATCAGGTGCATGGGGCCGGTGTCGTTGCCCACCGCAAACCGCGCGGCCCGTGCGAGGTCCGCCAGGTCGCCGAAACTGGTCTGCCCAACCAGGCTGATCGCCGCCGGGATGTCCGCTGCCACCGCCTGTTCCGCCGCCGCTCCGACGATCACCGAGGCAATGCCGCGCTCCGCCAGCGCGGTGGCGAGGGCCTGGAACCGGTCCGCCGGCCAGCGCTTGGCCGGGCGATGCGGCGAACTGCCTGGCACCAGAATGGCAAACGATGGCGGCAGGGCGAACCGCGCGATGTCGCCGCGGCACCAGGACAGGTCGGGCTCGGGAAACGTGGTGATCCCAGCCTGGCGCAGTTGCCCAATTTGGCGCTCCGCATCGTGCAGGTCGTTGCGGTGGGGATCGCGATCCGGCAGCGCGCAGCCGAAGGCGATGCCGGACCAGGCCGGACGGTGCTTCGGCGGGAACAGGTAGAAGTAGCGCGACGACCGGGCTGAGGTCTGCAGGTCGTACACCCGGCTGAAATGTCCGGCCGTCAGGGTCCGGCCAAACCGCCACATGCCAGGGAGATCCCATCGGGCGGGACGGGGATCGATCAGCACATCGTCGAACCAGGGGAAGGTCCGCATCCAGTCAGCATAGGCGGCACTGGTCAGCACCGTGATCCGGTCGGCCGCATGATGCTTCCGGATTGCAGCGAAAGCCCGGAAGGACAGGATGATATTGCCGAAGGCACCCAGCTTGACGATCAGGATGTTCCGCCCGGGTATGCCGGTGGTGGGCATTTCGGTCGAAATCGGCTGGTCGTGCGGCGCCATGCCGCTGCGTAACAGGGTCGGGATCGGGCGGCAATGTTCTGTCCCGCGGACGAAGGACGATGGTGATCGCGTGCGGCGATCGCACGGTGGTCACCAGGCCGGACGCGCCCGCACGTCGCCCCGGTCGCCAAGCTTGGACGGGCCCGCCGGATGCGGGTTACCGCCGAATTCATTCAATGTCTAAATATTCCATCATAAATTATTGAATTATCATGAATTTTACTTGCGGACGCCGACGCATCGCGTTTGCAAATCCGGTCAGATAGAGCAACCGAATCGCCTCTGCATTATTGTATGCAGGAACGCGACCGCGGGACGATGCGCGCAGGCTGGCCCGCCACGAGTCATTTGAAAAGGTACGTCCCGCCTCGGTCGTGTGGCCCCTACCGGTTGCCGCCCGGCTGCAACCATACACGCCGGGAAGCCCC
>DAICYU010000745.1 GCA_027311485.1 Acetobacteraceae bacterium | reverse complement strand
AGCATTTCGGGCGCATCTTCTTCAATCAGGCGAACATGTCGGCCGAGGGCATTCCGCAGATCGCGGTGGTGATGGGTTCCTGTACCGCCGGCGGCGCCTATGTGCCGGCCATGAGCGATGAGAGCATCATCGTCCGCAAGCAGGGCACCATCTTTCTGGGTGGGCCGCCGCTGGTTCAGGCTGCCACTGGCGAAGTCGTTTCGGCCGAGGACCTGGGCGGTGCCGATGTTCACGCCCGCACCTCGGGCGTCGTGGATCATTATGCCAACAACGACCACCACGCGCTGTCGATCTGCCGTCGCATTGTCGCCGGGCTCAACCGTGACAAGCAGATCGGGCTGGCGGTGCGGACCCCGGAACCGCCACGCCATGATCCGGCGGAACTGCATGGCGTGGTGCCGGCCGACCTGCGTGCGCCGTATGACGTGCGCGAAGTCATCGCCCGCATCGTCGACGGTAGCGAATTCGATGAGTTCAAGCGGCTGTATGGCACCACGCTGGTCTGCGGCTTTGCCCACCTGTATGGCTACCCTGTTGGTATCGTCGCCAACAACGGCATCCTGTTCTCGGAATCCTCGCTGAAGGGCGCCCATTTCATCGAGTTGTGCAGCCAGCGGAACATCCCGCTGGTATTTCTGCAGAACATCACCGGATTCATGGTCGGGCGGAAATACGAATCCGGTGGCATTGCCAAGGATGGCGCCAAGCTGGTGACGGCGGTGTCCACCACGTCCGTGCCCAAGATCACGCTGATCATCGGTGGCAGCTACGGTGCCGGCAACTATGGCATGTGCGGGCGCGCCTACGATCCGCGCTTCCTGTTCATGTGGCCGAACGCACGGATTTCGGTCATGGGCGGGGAACAGGCAGCCGGCGTGCTGGCGACGGTGCGCAGCGGATCGGCAAACTGGACGCCCGAGCAGGAGGAAGCCTTCAAGGCACCGATCCGGGCGCAATACGAAACCCAGGGACATCCGTATTATGCGTCCGCCCGGCTTTGGGATGACGGCATCATCGACCCGGCTGACAGCCGCCGTGTCCTGGCGCTCGCGCTGTCCGCCGCGCTGAACAAACCCCGACAGGAAACGCGCTTCGGCGTGTTCCGGATGTAACGAACATGTTCCGCTCCCTTCTGATCGCCAATCGTGGCGAAATCGCCTGCCGCATCGCCCGCACTGCAAGGCGGATGGGTATTGAAACGATCGCGGTCTTCTCCGACGCGGATGCCGGGGCCCTGCACGTGACGGCCGCCGACCGCGCGTATCCCATAGGACCGGCACCGGCCCGGGACAGCTATTTGAATATCGGGCGCATCATTGAAACCGCGCGCATGGCGGGCGCCGAGGCGATCCACCCCGGTTATGGCTTCCTATCGGAAAACCCGGCGTTCGCCGAAGCCTGTGAGCAGGCTGGTATCGTCTTTGTCGGGCCACCGGCCTCGGCCATGCGCGCGATGGGATCGAAATCCGCCGCGAAAGCGTTGATGGAGCGATCGTCCGTTCCCTTGCTGCCGGGCTATCACGGTGATCGGCAGGAACCCGGCTTCTTGGCCGATCAGGCGGCCCGTATCGGCTTTCCGGTGGTGATCAAGGCGGTTTCCGGCGGCGGTGGCCGCGGCATGCGCGTGGTGACGGCGGCGGCGGATTTCGCGCAGGCACTGGCCTCCGCCCGCCAGGAAGCCGCTTCGGCGTTCGGCGACGACCGCGTTCTGATCGAACGCTACCTGCAACGGCCGCGCCACATCGAAGTCCAGGTCTTCGCCGATATGCTCGGCAATGCCGTCCATCTGTTTGAGCGCGATTGCTCCGCCCAGCGGCGCCACCAGAAGGTCATCGAGGAAGCGCCGGCGCCCGGAATTTCACTGGCACAGCGGGAGGCTATGGGGTCTGCCGCGGTCGCGGCGGCCAAGGCGGTCGGGTATGTCGGTGCCGGAACGGTCGAATTCGTCGCCGACGCCAGCGGCTTCTACTTCCTGGAGATGAATACCCGGCTGCAGGTCGAGCATCCTGTTACTGAAATGATCACTGGCTTTGACCTGGTCGAGTGGCAGTTGCGGGTTGCGGCCGGTGAACCGTTGCCGACGGAACAGGGTGCGATTGCGATATCGGGCCATGCCATCGAAGCGCGTATCTATG
>DAICYU010000744.1 GCA_027311485.1 Acetobacteraceae bacterium | reverse complement strand
GCCTTGCTGCCGCCGTCGATGCGACCGACGAGGTCCTTGAGCGAGACGCCCTTGAAGGTCTCGGTGGTGGTGGCATCCGTGTAGCTGGCGACGTCCTGCTTGGCCTCCCAGGCCTTGTAGGTCTTCTCAGACCAGTGCGGCACCTGCTCCTTCTCGTGCGGTTTTCTCTTGTCGAGGATCTTCACCTTGTCCCCGATCTCTATCTTTGGATAGGCGCGGTTCATCTTCCTGTTTTCGTTTGCCGCGTTCGTCCTGCTGGCGGCGCGGGAGGATAATCTCCTGTCATCTCTGCTGCGTCGAAAGACATGCATATTCCTGGGTGAGATTTCCTACTCGGTTTACTTGCTGCATTGGATCATTTTGCAGCTCTTCGGTTGGTTGGGCCGGAACCACGGCTATCCTGCCGGACCTTTGTTCAAGGCCCCCTTTATTCTTCTGACTGTCGGCCTGGTGTCGTTTGCCACTTATCGGTGGGTCGAGCGGCCAGCCCGTTCGTGGGGGCGGCACCTTGCGACCAAGCCCGGGATGCGGGATATCCCTGGCCCGTACGGCAGCCTCCGCCCATCGAGTGAGACGGCCTCGTCAACAGCCGCACTGCACTGACCGCGCGCTGCGGCATCAATCCCCAGAACGACATCCGTATGGCATTTCCGTTCACCGGATGATGCGTTATTACGGGACCCGTCCAAGAGGGGATAAAAAAGATGCCCGATATCCGCCGCCGCCAGGCCATCAAGCTTGCCGGCTCCGCACTCGCCGCGCCCGTACTGGCTCCGCTGGCCACGCCCGCCATCGCCCAGGCCAAGGAAGCCCCCGGCGTCACCGCGACCGAGCTTATGATCGGCCAGACGATGCCCTATTCCGGCCCAGCCTCCAGCTACGCGCCGATCGGCCGGGTGGAAGTGGCCTATGTGAACATGATCAACGACCAGGGCGGCATCAACGGCCGCAAGATCAAGCTGCTGTCGCTCGATGATGGCTACAGTCCGCCCAAGACCGTCGAGCAGACCCGCAAGCTTGTCGAGGAAGAAGGCGTCGCCTGCCTCTTCCAGCCGCTCGGCACGCCCACCAGCATGTCCACGCGGAAATACCTGAACGCGAAGAAGGTGCCGCAGCTTTTCGTCGCCTCCGGCGCCACCGTGTTCGACGATCCGAAGCACTACCCGTGGACCATCGGCTGGCAGGTGAGCTACCAGATCGAGGGCCGCGTCTATGCCCGCTACATCCTGGACACCAAGCCCGACGCCAAGATCGCCGCGCTGTACCAGAACGACGATTCCGGGCGCGATTTCATGAAAGGCTTCCGCGACGGGCTTGGCGACAAGATCAAGCAGCTCGTCGCCGCCGTCAGCTATGAGCCGACCGACCCCACAGTCGATTCCCAGGTCGTGCAGTTGCAGGCATCGGGCGCCGATGCGCTGTTCACCTCCGGCATTCCCAAGTTCACCGCCATGTCGCTGCGCAAGGTGCGGGACCTGAACTGGAACCCGCTCTACGTCATCGCGACGGTCGGCGCCTCGGTGTCGTCGGGCCTCGCGCCGGCGGGGTTGGACAAGGCGGTCGGTATCATTACCGGGGCCTATATGAAGGACCCCTCGGACCCGCAGTGGAAGGACGACCCGGGCTTCAAGGACTGGCTGGCGTTCATGCACAAATACATGCCGGACGCCGACCTGACCGATATCAACAACGTCTATGGCTACTGCGGCGCCCAGACCGGCATGCAGGTGTTCAAGCAATGCGGCCAGGATCTGTCCCGCCCGAATATCATGCGGCAGGCGGGTAACCTGAACCTGACACTGCCGATGTTCCAGAAAGGGATCGATTTCCACACCACGCCGACCGACTATCTGGCGATCAAGCGCCTGCGCCTGCAGCGCTTCGACGGCAAGGCGTGGGTGCCGTTCGGCGACCCGATCACCGTCTGACACAAGGCAACCGGGGGCGGATCACCTGCCCCCGGACGCACACCACCGCCCGTCAGACCGTCCCATCCGCATGGTGCCGCACCATTACCGCCGCGCAATCACGGCCACTGGCCCGCCGCCATCCGGCCCCTGATGCTCGGCGCCACCCGAGACGAACAGGTCGGTGCGGCCGACCACCCCGGCCAGCACGCCGCCAACCAGGGCGCGG
>DAICYU010000743.1 GCA_027311485.1 Acetobacteraceae bacterium | reverse complement strand
AGGCTGGCCGCTTCTGACCGTGAGGTTCGGTTCGGCCAGAATATGCGCGAGGTTGTCCTGCGCCAGGGCGTCGATCACACCATTGAAGTTGCCGCCGGGACAGATCCCGATCGTTCCGCCGCCCGCGGCACCGCACGACAATGTATTGTTGTTGGCATTCAGCGTCAGCGCAGGAAGCGATCCGATCCGCCCGATCACGCCGATCGAGGACCAGTTGACGCCCAGGTTCCGGATCACCGTCCGCGACATCTCTGCTATCCGGACGTTCAGCGTCACCTGAACCGAGGAACTGATCGTCAATTCATTGTCGATGGCCTGCCCTTCGGTGGCATAGCCTTTGGCGATGCTCAGCGCCTGCGCGGCGTCCTGTGGGTTATCAACCGAACCGCTGAGGACCAGGCCCTTCGCCTCCGGCAGAACCTGCACATGACTGCCCGGCAGCAGGCGGGCAATCAAAGACTGAGCCTGCTGTGCACCGAACGTCTGTGTGCGGACCACCACGTCGTATTGGGCCAGCGGATGGCCCGCGCTGTCGAGGGCGGCAATCGTCGTGCGGCCGGCGGTCACACCAAACACGAACAGGCTCGTGGCACTGGCAGGGCGCACTTCGGCGACTTTGGGGTCAGCGACGAAAATGTTCGTCGCGGGGCCAGCCAGCGAAATCACACGGCCGGTGCCCACTTCCAGATCAAGTGGCGCCGAGGCGACGCTGTGGGCGGTCGGATATCCCTGCGCTGCGGCATGGCTGTGCTGCGACATCCCGGCCAACAGCGCCATGCAGGCAGCAAGCGCCCGGCCCCGGCCAATCCGCCGGCCGCGGAAGGCGGTGGCCCGGTAGGGCTGGGAGACGGCGCGTTCCGGCGCCTGGCTTGATCTGCGCATCAGAACTTGAACTCCTTGACCTCAGCGGCACCCTGGAAGACGCGAACGGTTCCGTTCGGGGGTGGCGCTGATCCCGCGGCGCCCAGTGCCGGCGAAACATCCAGAGCCCACACGGTCCCATTGGCAGCGCCTGACGCGGACGCCGGCGGCAGGCTGGCGGCTGATCGCACCGACAGCGACAAATGCCCGAGTTGGAGAGCGACGGAAACTCGCTGCGCCTGCTCCTCCGTCACTTCCAGAGTAACAGTACGGCCCCTGCGACTGTCGGACCTGGTGGCTGCCGCGCCAACAACGATTTTCTGGTCGATAGCCAGCACCCGCACATCCGAAAGTATCGTTTCTGCCGCGACACGCCGTCCAGCCGGCACATTCGGTTCGGCGAGCGATTGCGTGAGGATGAGATCAACCCGGTCACCGGGGCTGATCAGGTCGCCTTCGCCGGTAGCCGCATCGACGGTGATCGTGACCGCGCGCATGCCAGGATGCAGAGCCGCCGCAAGAAATCCGTGCTCGCCGGGGCGGATCAGGTCGCTCGTCCGAATTGGTTCCGCGGCCGTCAGCGTGCGCCGCGCCATCGCGCCAACAAGGCTACGCCGAACCTCGGGCGTGTCGAGAGCCAGGTCGTCGTCCTTGTGGTTCGGGATGGCAACCGACCGGGCTACGAAGTCATCCGGTTTCAGCAGGGCGCCCGCAGTGATCGGATGGGCGGCCACCAGGATGACCTGCCTAACCGGCAGCTCGGCGACGCTCCGGGACTTTGCGGGCCTGGTGGCAATCCATGCGACAGACCCAAATCCGGCGAGGCCGCAGGCCATCAGGATGAAGAAGAAAATACGGATCACGACACGCCCAGACGATAGAATACGAGCGTTGCGCCGATCGCGATGGCACAGGCGTAGGGCAGGGGGCCTTTGCGCCTGATCCGCCAGCATTCCGCACGAAGCACGCGGCCCAGTATGGATTGGGGGGGCGCTTTATGCGCCTGGGGCACGAGGCCGCGAGCCGCGAGATAAAAAACCGCCATAACGCCGCCGACCAGCGCCACGTAGCTGATCAGGGTCGGAATGGCGAAAGGCGGCACGACCATTGCCGTGCCGCCCAGCAGTTTGACATCGCCGCCGCCCATGACACCGAAAAACCAAATGGCGAAGAGAACGATAAATGTGATGCCAGCAATCACTGCCGCACCGCGCAAAGAATGGTCCGCAATCCGCACCGCAACGCCCAGCAACAGCACGCA
Source organism: Acetobacteraceae bacterium (assembly GCA_027311485.1). Taxonomy (GTDB): domain Bacteria; phylum Pseudomonadota; class Alphaproteobacteria; order Acetobacterales; family Acetobacteraceae; genus Rhodopila. Next base: position 14 of record DAICYU010000743.1, on the reverse strand, counting down.
GCCAGAGAGCCAGT
>DAICYU010000742.1 GCA_027311485.1 Acetobacteraceae bacterium | reverse complement strand
GCCCGACTCCAATCCCCGCGGCCAGAATGACCGTCCAGGCGCGGCGGAATTCACCTTGGGCGGCGATATTACTTTGGTCCATGCGTCAGCTCCGCGCCGCCAAAGCCACACCGGTCAGCGTCATGAGCAACCCCGCCACCTGGCGTGTCCCAAACGTCTCCCCCAGCAGGAACGCAGAGCCGATGACGCCCACGATCGGCGATATCAGCACCGTCGTCGCCGCGGTTGACGCCGGCACCAGCCGCAGCGCCCGGAACCACGTCAGGTAGGCGACGGTCAGCGGCAGAGTCGAGATATAGGCAATGGACATCCACCCGGCGTTTGAAACGCGACTGAAATGGGCATCCTCGAAGCAGGCGAGGCCGACGACGGGGATCATGCCCAGCATCGCCTGCCACGCCACGGCGGTCGCCGGCGGCAGGCGGAGCGGATACTTCTTCGCCAGAACGGTTGCGAGCCCGAACAGCATGGCCGCGGCAAGACTCATCCCGGCTGCTGGCAGCTTCTGCCACGTGGCCTGCGACGTATCGGCGCCGACCAGCAGAGCCACGCCCGACAGCGCCAGCACCAGCGCCAGCAGCTTTTGCACCGTCGGCCGTTCGCCCAGCATTGGCCACGCCAGCAACGACGCCCAGACCGGCAGCGTGTAGGTGATCGTCACCGCCTCCGACGCCTTCAGCCAGACCAGGGACTGCGTCGTCAGTACAATGAACAGCCCGTAGTTCAGCATGGCGAACAGGACCAGGCGCGGCCACTGATCACGCGGCGGCCACACATTCTCCCGCCGGATGAAGGCTACCCCGAAGGCAAAGCTGAACCCTGCGACCCCGCACGCCCCTCGCATCGAGAACGGCGGCAGCATCGTCAGCAGGAACTTAGACTGCGGCCAGGTCAGGCCCCAGGCGCAGGCAGTGAACAGGACCAGGGCAATGCCTTCTGTCCGGGCGCTGATCAGTCGCCCGCCCGCATCAGCGGACGTAGACAAGCACCCGGTCCGCGGTCAGGGTCGGATCAGCCCGCAGCCCGAGATGGATGCGCGAAGCCGGCACCCGGTCACGCATGATGGCCCGCATCACGCCGATCGCCCGCTCCTGCCCCTGGGTCGCATTGGACATGTCCTGCATGACTGCGACGACATCGTACTGCACGTCCTCGTCACGGCTTTGCGCGGCGCGCACCGCATCGTGCAGCAGTTCACCGTAGTCCGGGGACGGCAGGCTGTAGTCGATGGTCACCAGCGGCGTCCGGGGGTCGATGGCCGCGGCCGGCGGCGGGGGTGGTGTCTGCGCCTTCGCCTCCGGTGCCGGGGCGAATGTCCGCTGGTCGATCAGGGCACAGCCGGTGAAGCTCAACAACGCCAGTACGATCGGCAGAAGGCGCATCACTGCCGATACTCCGGCTGCTCGCGATCCAGCTGGCGCTTGATGCTTTCCAGATGCAGCCTGGGCGAGTCGCGGCCGCCCTCGTGGCGCATCTGTTCCGCCGTCGCCTCGGCAATTGCCTTAGGGACCGGAACGACCGGACGCCCGGTTGATTGCGCCAGGCGTTGCACCTCACAGGCCCGTTCGAGGTAATACAGGTCGTCCCAGGCTTTCGCGATACTGGGTGCCAAAACCAGCACGCCGTGATGCTTCATGAAGACGATATCGGCCTCCCCCACACTGGCGGCGATACGATCGCCTTCGGATTCATCGAGTGCCAGGCCGTTATAATCCTCGTCCACGATGGTGCGCCCATAGAATTTCAGTGCGCTCTGCCCGGCCCAGATCAGCGGGTCGCCTTCCACCATCGTCAACGCCGTCGCATTCGGCATGTGCGTATGGAACGCCGCGCGGGCCCGCGGCACCCGGGCATGCAGTCGCGCATGGATATAGAACGCGGTATCCTCGGGCCGGCCGTCGCCGGCAATGACGTGGCGATGGAAATCGCAAATCAGCAGGCGGGACGCGGTAATCTCCGCGAACGCCCAGCCATCGGGATTGACCAGGAACAGATCGTCCCGCCCGGGCACCATGAAGGACAGGTGGTTGCATATCCCCTCGTGCAACCCCATCCGGGCTGCGGCACGGAAACAGGCGGCGAGATCGACGCGGGCCTGCCAGACCTCGGGGCTGTCCAGGTCGTTGTTTCGCATGACGTCC
>DAICYU010000741.1 GCA_027311485.1 Acetobacteraceae bacterium | reverse complement strand
CAGATTGCAGCCGACACCGGCCCCCTGACCGGTTTCGTCGGCATACCCGGCAAACCAGGGATACAGCCACGCCGGATCGCCATGCACCGACACGTAGTGGACGTCGTCACGATCATAGAAAATCTGCTGCGTGCCGTTGCCGTGGTGCACGTCGAAATCCAGGATCGCGATCGGGCCACAGCCGGCATCCAGCATGCGCTGCGACGCGATGGCCGCATTATTCAGATAGCAGAAACCGGCGGCCATATCGGTATGCGCGTGGTGCCCGGGCGGACGACACAGCGCATAGGCATGGCGCGCACCGCCCAGCACGATATCGGCGGCCTCGATCGCCGCCTGGGCGGACCCGACGGCGGCCGGCCATGTGCCCGCGACCAGCGGTGAACTGACAGCACTCAGGTACCAGCCCGCCTGGCCGGCGACGCCCTGGGGCAGACGCGCAGGGTGGCGCACCGCGTACGCCGGCGCGCGCAGGATCGGCGGCGCGCCGGGCAGTTGCTGCCAGCGCCGGAACGCGGTTTCCAGGAATGTCAGGTAGCCGGCTTCATGCACGCGGGCGATCGGTGCCAGATCACCGCGGGCGGCGGGCCTGACCGTCAGCCCATACGTGCGCACCGCGTCCAGCAGGACGTCCGCGCGGGCCGGAACCTCCCAGTACCGCCGCGTATCACCTTCGAGCGTGTACGCTTCTGGATCATGGCCGGCGTGGTCGGCTGTCGTGACAATCATGTCCATCAATCTCCCACCTCCATTCCGCTATGCACACCGATGCCCGGGTGACATTCCGTACCGTAGCCTTACCTGTGTCTCAGGTGCCCGGCAAACGGGAGAAGCCGTCACCCGGACCGGAACACCGCCGCAACAGGTTGAGGAACGATCCATGCGCTTTACACGCCGTACGCTGTTAACAATGGCAGTTGGGCTAACGGCCATGCACGCCGTCCAGGCACGGGCGCAAGCCCTGTCCAGGGTTCGCGGCAGCATCGAGTCGGTTAGTGGGGACTCGCTGACCGTGCGGACCAAAGCCGGGGACAAGGTGACACTCAAGCTTGCCCAGGATGTCAAAATTACCGAGATCGCGCCGATCGACGTGTCGGCGATCAAGCCGGGCGCGTTCATCGGCACCGCGGCGGTCACGCAGCCCGATGGCACGTTGAAAGCACGGGAGGTGCAGGTATTCCCCGAATCCATGCGCGGGTTGGGCGAAGGCCACCGCCCCTGGGACCTGGGTGCCAACAGCACGATGACGAACGGGACGGTCGGCGACATGAAGGTGGCGAACGGCCGCTATCTGACGCTGACCTACAAGGGCGGTGAGCAGAAGGTGTTTGTACCGCCCGGCGCGCCGGTCATCACCTACGAACCCGGTTCGCGGGCGCTGCTGAAGCCGGGCGCGCATGTCATCATTTTTGCGAACCACGCCGCGGATAACAGCCTGACGGCAACGCGGATCGGCGTCGGGAAGGACGGCCTTGTTCCACCCATGTAGCGCCACCCGCGTCGGACAACCGGCCGGCGCACCCGCCTGACTCACCAGGGCCGCGGCGCCAGGCTGAGCACCAACGGCCACGCATGCCTCACGAACGCGCGCTGCCGGGTTCGGTGGCGCGCCGGTGCGCCTCGGCCAGCAGGCCCGCGGGCGTAACGGACGCGATCGCGGTCATCAGCTTGTTGTGCCAGCCGGTCACCACGTCGCCCTCCCCCTTCATCATCGCCTTGAAGCCCTTCTCGGCCACCATCGCCGGATCGTCCTTCTTCATCGTGCCAATCCTGGTATCCATCATGTCGGCCCGCTCAAAGAAGTCGGTTTCGGTCGCGCCAGGCATCAGGCAGGTCACGGTGATGCCGTTCGCGGCAACCTCATGCCGCAGCGCGAAGGAAAACGAATCCAGGAACGCCTTGGACGCATTGTAGACCGCCTGGTATGTGCCGGGCGCGAAGCCGGCGATCGAGCCGGTGATCAGGATGCGCCCACGACCGTGTGCGCGCATGTCGCGGCCGATCTTCTGGATCAGATAGATCGTGCCGGTGATGTTGGTATCGACGATCCGGCGCACGGCATCGAACGGCTGGTCCAGGAACCCCTTGCCCAGGCCCGTTCCGGCATTTGCCAACAAGGCTCTGACCGGGCGCTTGCCGATTTTCTCGTACAAACGATC
>DAICYU010000740.1 GCA_027311485.1 Acetobacteraceae bacterium | reverse complement strand
ATACGGCCGCACGATGTGGCAAGCTACATAGAGGCATTGCAGGGTACCGCCAAAGCACCGAGCGTGAAGCAGCAGCTTGCGGCAATCCGTATGCTGTTCGATTGGCTGGTGGTCGGCCAGGTGATGCCGAACAATCCCGCCTCTTCCGTGCGCGGTCCCAAGCACGTCGTGAAGACGGGTAAGACGCCGGTGCTAGAGGCCGACGAGTGGCGGCGGCTGATCGACAGCATACCGACCGAGACCGTGCGGGATCTCCGCGACCGCGCGCTGATCGCCACCCTCACCTATGGATTCGCGCGGATCACGGCGGCGCTGACGATGAAGGTCGAGGATCTTCGACCACGCGGCGCGGCGTGGGTTCTCCGGCTGCACGAAAAAGGCGGCAAGCAGCACGCCATGCCCTGCCATCACGCGGCAGCGGAGGCGTTGCACGCCTACATCGCCGCCGCCGGCATCGCCGAGGACAAGAAGGGCTGGCTGTTCAGAACGGCAAAGGGACATGACGGAGACAAGCTTGCCGCGAAGCCGATGGACCAGGCCGATGCCTGGTGCATGGTGCGCCGCCGTGCCAAAGCCGCCGGCATCATGGCGCCGATCGGCAACCACAGCTTCCGCGCGACAGGTATCACGGCCTATCTCGCCAACGGCGGCACGCTGGAACACGCGCAGGCGATGGCGGCGCACGAAAGCCCGCGGACGACGAAGCTCTACGACCGCACCAAAGAGCGGCTGACGCAGGACGAGGTGGAGAGGATCAGGCTTTGAATGGTTGGCCAATCAGGCCGCAATGTAAGCTCTCCTCAGCCTCTCCTCTGATGTTTGACCCAGGATCAGGCCATTACCTTTCAGGTCCTCTGCAACATCCTCCGTCAGCTGATCTACTTCAAGCGACAAGAGCTGGAGGCCCACGAATTTGGCGTCGCTGTCAATGATCTTCCTGGTTCCGTCGGGCGTCTGGAGATCCATAACGGCAGCCTTGTTGGCCGCACACCAAGTCAGGTGAAGCCTGGATGCCGCGAGCAACGTCAGCTCTTTAGAGTCGATCACCTGTAATGAAGAAACAGGAAAATGCCAGACTAGACTGGCAATGTCGTAGCTGCTGAGCTGGATCAGATTGGCGTAGTCTGAATCATTTTTCAGGTTCTTCAGAAGACGAATGGTCTTCTTGATTCCACCCCAGGTGTCGATATCCTTGTGGTTGATGCATTTCATATGGACGAACGGCAGGTTCTTCGCGGTCCGGTTCTCGCCCTTCACAAGGATGCTGACGCCGCGCTCGTGTTCCTGCCCGGAAAGCTGGTACTGTACCGTATCGTGCCAGTGAGAAGGCACGACATCGACCTTCCGGCGCAGCGACCCGCCCGACAGCGTGATCGATTTCGCACCTGATATGTCCACGCTGGCTGCTGGATAGGCGCCGGTAAGGATCGTCTCGCAACGGGACCGCAGGCGCCGCATCCGACTGACAGGTGTATCCGCTATAGGGTTGCGATAATGGCCTGCCAAGGCTGCCGCCCCACCCGGGTCATAGGTGTGAAAATCATCCCGCAGGACCAGCATATCGATATCGCTGACACCCTTGATGTGGATATCGAGCGGGACCGACCCCTGATATCGAAATTCGACGCTGATCTCGCCTTCAAGTGCATCACGCAACTGCCGCTGGACCCGATCTCCTTCGTCGTATGAATTCTGGGTATATTCCGGGTCCACAGCCTGCATGGCGCCGAGTGCATACTTGGTCGCACGTCCGGCGGCGCGGCGTTGATAGGCTTCTTCTTTTAGGACCCGCGTTTGCAGTGTCGCGCTGTCGGCAGCGGTCACGCTCTTCGTCAGAGGTGTGGTCAGTCCGAGGCGACGGTCACGCAGGTTCCGCAATCTCTGATCAAAATCAACGGGCATTCCTACACCTTCTTTGTAAGCTGCATGCGTCCGAAAGTCCCGCGCCCCCGCGCGTTGAAGTAGTCGCCTTCAGCGCCCCGAAGCGATCTGCCGAAGCGCAGTTCGCAGTAGCCGAGGTGCGCGTTGAGATCTGGTTCGCCCGCGCGCGGCTCGTTGCGATAGCTATACATAAGCATCCAGCTTCCGTCGGCCTCGGGGATGAGCGCGGCAGAAACACTGTGGGAGGCTGACTGGCGGGTCCGAAGTGTAACGTGGATC
>DAICYU010000073.1 GCA_027311485.1 Acetobacteraceae bacterium | reverse complement strand
GTGTGTTTGGCTTCGCGTTGCGTGCACCGTTTGCCGACAGATGGCTTGATCCCGCCGAGGCGCGGGCCGTGTATGGATGGCTGAATGCGGATCTGTCCGCCGCATTGCCGGATGAACCGGTGACCATCGCAGCCCGTAGCTGCCACATCGGGCAGCCTGTGCCGCTTCCGCAGTTTGACGGCGTGCCCGGCCTGATGGGTGTGCTGCGGGTTTCCTGCGGCGCGCGCCTGATCGCCGGTGAACCCTCCCACAGGGGGCTGCGGCCGGCCGAGCGGCTGGAGCGTGAGTTTGCGGATGTGCGGACCGTGTTCAGCAAGATCCGCATGATCCTTGATAACTGGGATCGGCTGGTCGCCGCCGATCCCAAGCCGCATTACCGGTCCCGCGTGATCTGATACCCGCCAGCCGGGATCTGAGGAGCGCCGCCCCGGCCGGCCCAGCCTGCCACGGCCCGCATCAGCGCTTTTGCATGAACCGGAGGCTGATGTCCGGCCGGCTGGCCGAAACGTCGCCACTGCCGATCACCGCGATCCGCATCATCAGGCTGCCGCCCAGCACCGCCAGGGACGCCATCGACGATAACGGCCGCGACCGGCCACCATGCAGCAGTCCGAATGCCAGCAGGCCCAGCGGAACCACAGTGCCAACGTCGAACGCGCCGATCGTGTCCAGCCGGCCGCTGGGACTCTTCAGCGCCTCATCGACGCCGGTTCGGCGATATTCCTCATCCGCCACCACCGTTGCCGCGACCTCCACCGCCAGGGCGCCGGCGCACACCGTATCCAGATCCCGGCGCAACTTCTGGTCGCGGGAGAACAAGCTCAATGCCGCCGCTGCTGAAGCCACCGAGGACGCGGCGAAGCGCACCGCCAGGGCGCGTGGTGCCGCGGCCCACAATGGGGTGCTGGTGGCCGAAAGCAGCGACGCCGTATACGTGCCAAGCCCGGCACCGGCCACCGCCGCAGGCACCTGCGCCGCCCGCGCGCCGCGCCGCAGCCAGCCCAGGCCGGGCACCCGGTCAGCAGCGAAATCCGCGACGGCGGTAATGCCACTGAAACCGGTGAACGCCGACAGAATCCAGGTGCCGATCGACATGGGCGAGGTGCGCTTGGCAACCCGCAGCATGTTGTAGAACCGCTTCGGCGTGTGCAGGTCGGCGACCAGCAGCGCACTGCCAACGGTCGGCGCCAGCAGCGCCAGTTGACGGCCGCGCCGCACAACATCCCGCGCCTTCCGGCCGCGGGTGAGATCCAGCAGCGTGGACAGCATTTGAGCGCCGCCGGACAGGCCGGCCAGGAAGACGTAGCCGCCGACGAGCGTCTTGTCGAAAGGGGCCGCCTTCAGTTGCGGCCGGTTGTAGTAGGTGGGACCGGTCCACTGATCCATGCTCGGTGCTTTCCTATCGGTTGCGCGTGAACAGTGCCAGGGCGGCCAGCGTCAGCCCCGCCATGGTCGCGAGCCCCGAGACCAGGCTGGGCAGCACGCGGTTCGACGGGCGCGTTGGTTCGGCAGGTAGATTGTAGGTTTCGGGCCGTTCGGTCAGCAGGAAGAATGCATTCAGATGCCCATAATCACCGCTGCCGCCGGGTGCGCCCGGTGTACCGTACAGATACGCTGACGAAACGCCGATTTCGTGCAGTTTCTCCACCCGCCTGGCGGCGCGCTGCTGCAACTCCGCCACCTCACCGAACTGGATTGAATCGGTCGGGCAGGATTTCGCGCAGGCCGGTTCCAGCCCGCCCTTCAGCCGGTCATAGCAAAGCGTGCATTTATGCGCCTTGCCATCCACCTTGTTCAGGTCGACCACGCCGAACGGGCACGCGGGGACGCAATAGCCGCAGCCGTTGCAGATATCCTGCTGCACGACGATCGTATTGAATTCCGTCTTGAACAGTGCGCCGGTCGGGCAGGCTTCCATGCACGGTGCGTTCTCACAGTGCTTGCACACGTCGCTCATCATCAGCCAACCGCTCTGGAATGGCGATTGGTTGTCGGCGCGCACATCACGCTCGATGAACGCGACATGCCGCCAGGTATTGGCCGACAGCATGCCGGTATTGTCGTAGCTGTCGCCGGTCAGCCCGAGGTGATCGGCCGGCAGATTGTTCCATTCCTTGCATGCGACCTCACACGCCTTGCAGCCGATGCACAGTGTTGTGTCGGTGAAGAACCCGTAGGACCGCCCGGGCACGATACGCACGCCGGCGGTCAGTTCAGCCTCATCCGGTATCACACGGTCCAGGTCGGACTGGCTGTGCTCAACGGCGCGTGGATGCATGTCCACGGTCAGGCCCCCAGCACACGGATGGCGGTCGCCGCGTGCGCGATCAGGTCGGGCGCGGTCCGAAAGTCCACGCGGACCCGCGCCTGCTTGCGCTGCAGCATGGGTAACTGCTCCGGTTCGGCCGCGGCGGCATGGTGCAGCACGAAATGATGCGCGACGCCGTTGCGATCCAGCACCTGAAATCGGCTCTCCTGCGCGAATATCAGTATGCCCTCGATCTGATCCATGCCTGGTCCCCCTGCACCGTAGCCGCCTGCGCACAGCTTCAATGCTCAAAACCGTCCACGGTTCCGCGCGGACGGTGGGAACCAGGCTGCAATGGCTGCGTTCCCAAGCCAGGTTCGGATGGATGTTGGCGCATGAAGAAGCTGCACCGGCGGGTACGTGATCGCGTCACCGGCTTTGTAAACGACTGGTCGATTCCGCGGCAGATCGCCGGCCAGTCCGTAATGTCGAAAGCCGCGGAAAGTGCCCAGTCCCGCTCGTTACGACCCAGACTTGAACAGGCCGACCGCGTCGGCACTAGTATCTGCCCCTTCTGCGCCGTGGGGTGCGCACAGCTGGTCTATGCCAAGGACGGGCGGCCGCTTCATATCGAGGGCGATCCGCGTAGCCCTGTCAACCAGGGAACGCTGTGCCCCAAGGGCGCCGGCACGCTGGGACTTCTGCTGTCGGAAAAGCGCATCAATCAGGTACTGTATCGCGCACCCTACGCCAAGAACTGGGAAACGCGGCCGCTGGACTGGGCGATGCAGCGCATCGCCGAACGGGTGAAACAGACGCGCGACGAAACCTTTGTCGAGAACCTGCCGGACGGCACCCCCGTCAACCATACGCTGGGCATTGCCTCCCTCGGCGGCGCCACACTCGACAATGAAGAAAACTACCTGATCAAGAAGCTGTTCGGCGGCGGCCTCGGCCTGGTCAACATCGAGAACCAGGCGCGCATCTGACACTCCTCGTCGGTACCCAGTCTGGGGACGACATTCGGGCGTGGTGCGGCGACGCTTGCCCTGTGGGACCTGGCCAATGCGGACTGCATTGTGATCATGGGCTCCAACATGGCGGAAAACCATCCCGTCGGCTTCCGCTTCGTAACTGAGGCGCGCAATCGCGGCGCGACGGTGATTCACGTCGATCCGCGCTTCACCCGCACCTCCGCCCTGTCGGACATCCATGCGCCGATCCGCTCCGGCTCCGATATCGCGTTCCTCGGTGGCATCATTCGCTACATCCTGGAAAACGACCTGTGGTTCCGTGACTTCGTGATGGCCTACACCAACATCGCGACGATCATCACCGACGACTATCGCGACGCCGAGGACAATGACGGCGTCTTCTCCGGCTTCGATGTCAATAACGGCAGCTACAAACCGGAAAGCTGGGAATACGCCGAAACGCCGACCAAGCCGCCGATCGCCGAACACCATGTGAAGGGGGCGAACGCGCCGCCCGAGCATGCACCGCCCAGTGATCCGTCGTTGCAGCATCCGAACTGCGTGTACCAGATCATGCGGCGGCACTACGCCCGCTACACCCCGGAACTGGTCGAGCAGGCGACCGGCTGCAAAAAGGAAACCTTCCTGCGCGTGTGCGAGGCGCTCACCCGCAATTCGGGCCGCGAACGCACCGGCACGTTCTGCTATGCGGTTGGCTGGACGCATCATTCGTATGGGGTGCAGATCATCCGCGCCGCCGCGATCATCCAGGGCCTGCTGGGCAATATCGGCCGTCCCGGCGGCAGCATCCTGGCGCTGCGCGGGCATTGCAGCATCCAGGGCAGCACCGACATCCCGACGCTGTACAACATGCTGCCGACATACCTGCCGCAGCCCAATGCCTTCCTGCCGCATCACGGGCTGAAGCAGTTCCTGGAGACGGAGACAGTCAAGACCGGCGGGTGGAACAACCTGCCGAAATACATGATCAGCCTGCTGAAGGCCTGGTACGGCGCGCACGCGCACGCCGGCAACGACTATGGTTTTGAGATGATTCCGAAGCTCACCGGCGATCAGTCGCAGCTGCCGATGACGCTGGCGATGGTGGATGGCGTCGTCAAAGGACAGTTCATCCTTGGCCAGAACCCGGTCGTCGGCGCGGTGAACTCCGACCTGATCGAGCGAGGCCTGACCAAGCTGGAATGGCTGGTCGTCCGCGATTCCGCGATGATGGAATCAGCGGATTTTTGGCAGAAGGGCCGCTTGGTGCAGCGCGGGGAGCTGACACCGGAGCAGATCGGCACCGAAATTTTCTTCCTGCCGTCCGCCATGCCGGCGGAAAAGGAAGGCACGGTCACCAACACCACCCGCCTGGTGCAGTGGCACGACAAGGTCTGCGATGCGCCAGGGGACAGTCGGTCCGACCTCTGGTTCATCTATAACCTCGGCCGGATGCTGAAGGATATGTACGCCGACAGCACGGAAGCACGCGACCAGCCGATCCGCCGCCTGACCTGGGACTACCCGGTCAGCGGCGAGCGGAAGGAGCCGGACGCCGCCGCCGTGCTGCGGGAGATCAATGGCTACACCGTCGCCGACCGCAAGCAGCTGACCAACTATCACCAGATCAAGGATGACGGCTCCACCGCGTGCGGTGGCTGGATGTATTGCGGCATTTTTCCCGGCCAGCACGACAACCGCAGCCGGTCGCGCACAGCCGACGGTCCGGATGGCGATGGCAGCCACAGGAACTGGGCGTTCTCCTGGCCCAACAATGTCCGCACCATCTACAACCGGGCCTCCGCCGATCCTGACGGCAAGCCCTGGTCGGAACGGAAGAAACTGCTCTGGTGGGATGCGGCGCAGGGCAAGTGGGTCGGCAAGGACACGCCCGATTTCGTCATCGACAAGCCGCCGACCATGCGCGCGGACTGGAGCAAGCATCCCACCGGCATGGACGCGCTGGGCGGCGATGACCCGTTCATCATGGAAGCCGACGGCAAATGCATGCTGTACGTGCCGGCCGGCCTGAAGGACGGCCCACTGCCGACGCACTATGAGCCGTTCGAAAGCGCGACGATCAACCCGCTTTACAAACAGCAATCCAACCCGGCGATCAAGCAATGGCCGCGCCCAGGCAACGAATATCATGAGGATGCCGACCCGAAATACCCCTACATCTTCACCACGTACCGGCTGACCGAGCTGCATTGCGGCGGCATCTCCACCCGCGTCATGCCGCACACGGCGGAACTGCAGCCGGAGGCGTTCGTCGAGATCTCGCCTGAACTTGCGGCCGAACACGGCATCCGCAATCTGGATTGGGCGGTGCTGAGCACCGCGCGTGGTCAGATCGAGGCAAAGACGCTGGTGACCGACCGCATCCGTCCGTTCACCATCAACGGCAAGACCGTGCATCAGGTCGGCATGCCGTGGGTGTTCGGCTGGGACGGCTATGCCAGGGGCGACATCGCCAACGTCCTGCTGGCGGTCTACGGCGACCCGAACACCAGCATCCACACCACCAAGGCGCTAACCTGCGCCCTGCGGAAGGGCCGGCTGGCATGAGCGGGACCGCACAGGGCGGGACTGCACAGGGCGAGGCTGACGCCAGCAGGCCAGGCGACAGGGCGTTGCATCTGCTGGACAAGCTGCTCACCGAACGGCCGGAACGCGTCGGCCACGACTTCTCCGAGGCCACACGCTGCCTGTCGGCCTATCGCGATGAACTGATCGCGATATGGCGGCGCACCCTGGATGCAGCCGACAAGCGCCGGCTGGACCAGGTGAATGCCGTGCTGAGCGTTGTGATCGGCGGCCACTACCCGCTGGGCCCGGTCCCCTGGCCGGAGATCGAAAAGGCGCGCCGTATGTTTGTTTCGGTAATGAACGGCGCCGGGTCCAGCGGAACGGCCTGATCAATCCACCGTTCATCCTTCTCGGCAAGAAGGAGTTGTGACATGACCGCTACAAACCGCTTGGGCGAGCTGAAGCGTGATCTGGACGGTCTGAGCCAGCCGCCGGACGCCGCAGAGCCGCGCTACCAGCCAGACGCACAGACGACGCCGGAAAAGGATCGCGGCCGCGGCGCGACCGACCCCCGGCAGATACCGGCGCCCGGCTGGAAGGACATCCTGGTCCGCTCCTGGGGAGAAATTTCCGACAACAGCATCTTCCTGGTGGCCGGCGGTGTCACCTACTCCATCCTGGCGGCCCTGTTCCCCGGCCTGGCCGCTCTGGTTTCCATCTACGGCCTGTTCCTCGACCCGGCGCAGGTCGAGCGGCAGATCAACGCGCTGTCGACGATCCTGCCGCAGGACAGCATGCAGATGATCAGCAGCGAACTGCACAGCCTGGTGTCGCATTCCAGCCAGACGCTGGGTATCGGCGCCATCGTCTCCCTGCTGCTGGCGCTGTGGTTCGCCTCCCGCGGCATGAGCGGCATGATCAACGCACTCAACATCGCCTATGAGGAGAAAGAAACCCGCGGCTTCTTCAAGCTGAACTTTCTCGCCATCGCGCTGACCGTCCTGTTGCTGGTCGGCGGCACCATCACCATCGCCCTGGTGGGCGTGCTGCCCGCGGCCGCCGGGTTCCTGGGCCTTGGCGTGATCACCAAATGGCTGCTGCTGATTCTGGAATGGCCGATCCTGATCGGGGTCGTGCTGACCGGACTGGCGGCGCTGTACCGCTACGCGCCCGATCGGAAGAAGCCGCAATGGCGCTGGGTGTCGCCCGGCGCGTTGTTCGCCACCGCACTCTGGCTGGTCGGTTCGCTGCTGTTCACGGTGTACGTCACTCACTTCAACAGCTACAACAAGACCTACGGCTCCCTGGGCGGCATCTTTGCCCTGTTGACCTGGCTCTGGCTGTCATCTTTCGTCGCGCTGTTCGGCGCTGTCATCAATGCGCAGTCGGAGCGTCAGACTGTGGCCGACTCCACCGTCGCCGACGGCAAGCCGCTGGGCCAGCGAGAGGCCTTCGCCGCCGACACGGTGGGCAAGAAAACCAGCTGACGGAATCGTTCGGGCACAGCCCGCGCGGCATTGCCGAGCGGGCCGTTGCCGCGCATGATCGCTGACCGGGCGCGAATTAACGCCAGGGGGAGTTGACGAAGAGGGGGTGCATCCGAACATCTCCCTCCGCCAGCCGGTTGGCTGGCCTGAACCACCCGCCAGCCAACCGGCTGGCCTGAACCCCGGTAGGGATCCGACCCATGCGCCCGAGCCCGTGCCACCTGATGCTGGTCCATCCGGACCATGCCGCCTCAGTCACCGATGCCCTCTGGGCTCGGCTGCGTCAGGAGGCCGAGGAAGCCTGCGAGCGTGAGCCGAACCTCGCACCGCTGTTCTATGACTCGATCCTGAACCAGCCGAATTTCGAAACCGCGGTGTTCCACCGCGTTGCCGTCCGGCTGAAGAACGACGTCATCGCCCTGCCCCTGATCCTGCAGGCGTTCCATCGCGCATCGGCCGATGACGGCTGCATCGCCGAAGCCATCAAGGCCGACATCGTCGCCGTGCTGGAACGCGACCCCGCCTGCAACCGGCTGATCGAGCCGTTCCTGTACTTCAAGGGCTTCCATGCCCTGCAGGCACACCGGCTGACGCATTGGCTGTGGCACCATAATGAGCGTGATTTCGCCCTGTACCTGCAAAGCCGCATGTCCGAAGTGTTCCAGACCGATATCCACCCCGCCGCCCGGTTTGGCCGCGGCATCTTCCTGGATCACGCGACCGGCCTGGTGGTTGGAGAGACCGCTGTCGTCGATGATGACGTTTCCATGCTGCACAACGTGACGCTGGGCGGCACCGGCAAGGAGCCCGGCGACCGGCACCCGAAGATCCGCCGCGGCGTGGTGATCGGCGCCGCCGCCAAGGTTCTGGGCAATATCGTCGTCGGCGAACATGCGCGGATCGCCGCCGGCTCGGTTGTCCTGAAACCGGTCCCGGCCCATGCCACCGTCGCCGGTGTGCCGGCCAAGGTGATGTACATCGCCGAACGCGATGAACCGGCGCGGTCGATGGACCAGACGCTCAGCGATATGGCTTACCAAGGCTTTAACTATTCGATCTGACGCTGCCCCTTCACATCGCGGCCACGTGGCCGCACCTGCTTTTCCATTGCCAACCAAGGAGGAGACCGTATGTCAATCCAGCTCGGTCAGATCGCGCCCGATTTCGAACAGGACAGCACCGCCGGCCGCATTCGTTTCCACGGATGGCTCGGCAATGACTGGGGCGTTCTGTTCAGCCACCCCAAGGATTACACCCCCGTCTGCACGACCGAACTGGCCGAGGTCGCACGGCTGAAGCCGGAATGGGACAAGCGCCATGTCAAGCCGATCGGCTTGTCCGTCGATCCCGCCGACAGCCATAAAGGCTGGGAACGCGATATCGAGGAAACGCAAGGCCAAGCCCTGAACTTCCCGGTTCTGGCCGACGCGGACCGCAAGGTGTCCGACCTGTACGGCATGGTCCACCCGCAGGCCGATCCGACGATCACCGTCCGTAGCGTCTTCATCATCGACCCGGCCAAGAAGGTTCGGCTGATCCTGACCTATCCGCCCAGCACCGGGCGCAACTTCGATGAGATCATCCGCGTCATCGACAGCCTGCAGCTGACTGACGCGCACAAGGTCGCCACGCCGGTGAACTGGACCAACGGCAAGCCGGTCATCATCGTCCCGTCGCTGTCCGATGAGGACGCGAAGCAACGCTTCCCGGGTGGCTGGAAGACGCTGAAGCCATACCTTCGCATGGTCGATCAGCCGAAATTGCCGCACGAGGCCTGATCCCGCACAGCCAGCGGCCGGAAGCGTCGGACCGCTGGCATGTGCCTGCGGCCCGCGCGTCGTCAGTCTACCCTGGGCTGATTCCCGGACGGGGCGCCACCCTCAGACGCCGCCAATGCGCGCAGGCTGCGCGCCGCGGCGACCAGGTTCTCCAACGCCGGCCGGACCTCCTCCCACCTTCTTGTCTTCAGGCCGCAATCGGGATTGACCCAGATCTGCCAGTCCTGCAGGCGCTTGCGCGCCAGGGCGAGCAGGTTGGTCATCTCGGCCGCACCCGGAACGCGAGGGCTGTGGATGTCCCAAATGCCAGGGCCGATTTCGGCGGGATAGGCGATGCCACCACCCGCGCCGACCGCGAACGCGTCGAGCAGCTCCATCCGGCTGCGTGTGGTTTCGATCGAAATGGCGTCGGCATCCATCTCGGCCACCGCGGTCATGATGTCGTTGAATTCCGAGTAACACATGTGGGTATGAATGCTGGTGTCATCCCGCACGCCGCTCGTCGCCAGCCGGAAACATCCGACCGCCCAGGACAGGTACTCGACCCAATCCGCGTGCCGCAGCGGCAGGCCTTCGCGAAACGCCGGCTCATCCACCTGGATGACGCGGATATCGGCCGCTTCCAGGTCGGTCACCTCATCCCGGATGGCAAGGGCGATCTGCTGGCACACAGTCTGCCGCGGCAGGTCGTCACGGACGAACGACCATTGCAGCATGGTCACCGGCCCGGTCAGCATGCCCTTCATCGGCCGTGACGTGCGTGCCTGCGCAAACGCGGACCAACGCACCGTCATCGGCCTGGGCCGGGCGACGTCGCCCCAGATGATGGGGGGCGCGACGCAGCGGCTGCCATAGGATTGCACCCAGCCGTGCTGCGTGAAGGCATATCCATCCAGGTGTTCGGCGAAGTACTTCACCATGTCGTTGCGCTCGAACTCGCCATGCACCAGCACGTCGATGCCGATGTCCTCCTGCCAGCGTACGGCGTCCGCGATCATGCCTTCGATAATGCGTTCGTAAGCGTCCGCCCCGAGCTGGCCTCGCCCGAAGGAGGCGCGGGCTTGGCGTACCTCAGCCGTTTGCGGGAAGGAACCGATGGTTGTCGTCGGAAACAGCGGCAGCCCTAGACGGGCCTGTTGCGCGCTGCGGCGGGACGGATAGGGGCTGGGACGGCGCTCCATGTCCGGCGTGACTGCGGCCAGCCGGGCCTGCACGGTGTCCTGATGCACCCGGCGGCTGCTGCGGCGCGATCGGACCGCAGCGTCGCTCGCCGACAGCTCGGCCTTCACCGCGGCCTCCCCTTCATCCAGCCCGCGCGCCAGCGCAGCGACTTCCTCCAGCTTCTGCTCCGCGAACGCCAGCCAGGACTTCACCTCCGGATCCAGCTTCGTTTCCTGCTCCAGATCGACCGGCACATGCAGAAGACTGCACGACGGCGCCACCATCAGCTGGCGGGCACCACGAACCGATGCGACGTGCTGCAGGACACCCAGGGCCGAACGCAGGTCGGTGCGCCAGACGTTGCGGCCATCCACCAGGCCGAGGGATAACCACCGGTCGGCCGGGATCGCGGCAACAGCTTCCTCCAGTTCCGCCAGGCCGCGCACCAGATCGAGGTGCAAGCCATGGACGGGCAGTTTCGCCGCGGTGGCCAGGTTGTCGCCGAGTGGACCGAAGTAGCTGGCGAGGAGCATGCAGGGGGTGGGTTGCTGCCGCAGAGTGCCGTAGGCGAGACCGAGGGCAACCTTGGCCTTCTCCGGCAGGTCGAGCGCCAGCACCGGCTCATCGATCTGCACCCAGGCGACATTCGCCTCGGCCAGTTCGCGCAGGATCTGAGCATAGACGGGCAGAAGCCGGCCCAGCAGATCGATCGGGTCCGATCCGTCCGTCGTTTTCGACAGCATCAGGAAGCTGACCGGGCCAAGCAGCACCGGGCGGGTGCGCATGGATAATGCCACCGCCTGCCGGAACTGCTGCAGTAGACGGTTCTCGGTCAGGCCGAAACGCTGGTCCGAGGTCAGGCGCGGCACCAGGTAGTGGTAGTTGGTGTCGAACCACTTGGTCATTTCCAGCGCCGGCAGCCCGGACGCGATGCCGGCGGCCTGTTCCGCAGGCGTGCCGCGAGAGCCTCGGGCGAGCGCGAAGTAGGCGGGCAGCAATACCGGACCGTCCGACCAGCCGTAGCCCGGAGGAACCGCCCCCAGCATGCAGGCGGTATCGAGCACGTGGTCGTAGAAGGAAAAGTCTCCGGATGGGACATGACTGATGCCGCGGCTGACCTGCCGCCTCCAGTGCCGTGTTCGTAGCGCCATGGCGGTGTCGTGCAACGCGGTCGCATCCGAGGCTCCGGACCAGTATTGTTCCAGCGCCGCCTTCAGCTCCCGGCGATGGCCGATGCGGGGGAAGCCCAGATTGCTTGCGACGGTCATGCAAGCCTCCCTGCCGCATGGGCGTGCGGCCGTCGGGTTGATGCGTCCAGGTGATGGTGAATGTTGGTGGACATGACGGTCTCCGGCCTCCGGTACGCCCCGCCCGGCGGCATGGTTGTGCGACGATGGCAGGTCTCCTGGCTTACGGCGTTCCGGGCGTTGCCCGATGCCGCGGTCCTGTCTTCCCGAGCTGTTCAGCTCAGTGACCCATCCCCGCCGGGGATGTCCGGACCGTCGGCGCACCGCTGACAGTTGCGGGGGCAGCCACCGACTTGCCCCCGGACGCAGGTCCAGCCGGGACGCACGGCGTTCCCTTTTCACCCGCTCGCGCGGGACCATCGACACATAAGGATATGCTTATATCGCGATGATAGGCAAGCGCCTTCTCATCGCGCGAACGCTGGTGCGGCCTGTTCGGCACCGGCCGGACTTGATCCCGTTTGCGCCTGGGACCACACGGCGTTAGAGAGTGATGCGACGGTTTTTACAACCCGTAGTCGCAAAATGGTCGGAACGCCTGCATGTCTCCCTCGAGCCTGGCTGATCCATCGATCTCCGACCTGCCCTG
>DAICYU010000739.1 GCA_027311485.1 Acetobacteraceae bacterium | reverse complement strand
CCAATCGGTGCGTTATCAGTATATCCATTGACCATAAGTTTGTTTTGTTGTGTCGGCGCCAGCTTCTCCGCCAGTCTCGCGATAATGCGCTTACCCTGGTCACTCATCTGCCAGCCACCGGAGGGGAAAAGCAGGTCGCTGTTGACAGTGTATTTGATTGCGCCCTGCAGGCGGCTTATCTGTGCCTTGCTCTGGGCGAGTTCGGCCGACTGCGCGGCAACCTGCTGCTGCAACTGCTGGTTTTGCGCCTTCAGCGCGTCATAGTCGCTTTGCGATACGCATCCCATCAGCGCCATGGTGGAAATTAACGGGCCAAATAGCAGGCGGGATCCCCACGTTTTCCTGTTCGTCCTCTTGGCCAACGCAGCGGTCGTCCAGTCGTGCCTCAATACATCAATCACCATGGAACCCTCCTGCTTTATCCACTCCAGCCCTTGTTACGTCCACGGCCTGGTCTGGCCGGCGCTGTCGCTTCGCCCGCCCTGGCGGATCGCAACCAATGCGGATCAGAGACTGACCGGGACGACCAACACTCAGCCCGCCCCAAGGGTGCGCATCCTAGCCAGGTATCGCGGCAGCCCTTGCGGGAGGCTCGTCTGCCGCCACTCCTGACGCCGGTTCAAGCCTCGGATGGAACGATGCGGCGAAACGGCACCCGCGCCTATGCAGATTCGGCAGCATCCCGTTCCCTGGCGACATTTTTCCTGCTTCGTCCAGCACGTCGGATCATCCGGCCCGGCAAGATGCCGCCAAGCATCACACAGGCTTGATGGCTGCCGTCTATAAGCCGCCGCGCTCGCCGGCCAGTACTTCAGCACGCGCGAGCCAGGGAAAGAAACACGATAGACTCTACTTCGCGGCAGGCTGGCAATTCTGGACAATGCCATCAGCCCGACACAGGACGTTCAAACGGACGGCTGAACTGGCGTCAGGCCGTGATCAAAGGCTTCCACGGCGCCATTATGAGATGACCCGCTCGCCCCCGGCCACCGGGAGTACGGCCCTACCCCTCCGCGAACGGATTCTTCGTGCCGCGCAACTGCAGCCGGATCGGCGTCCCGGGTAGCTTGAACGTGTCCCGCAGGCTGTTCACCAGATAGCGCTGGTAATCCTCCGGCATCTTTTCCGCTCGTGTTCCGAACGCAACGAAAGTTGGAGGCCGAGCTTTTGCCTGTGTTACATAACGCAGCTTCAGACGCCGCCCGTCTACCAAAGGCGGCTGATGCGCGGCCAGGGCATGCTCGAACCACCGGTTCAGCTCCCCTGTCGGAACCCGCTTGTTCCACACCTCATGCGCCGCGCGCACGGTCGGCAGCAGGCGGTTCATCCCGGCGCCGGTCAGCGCCGACAACGTCACCACCGGGATGCCCTTCATCTGCGACAGGCTTTCCTCCAGCCGTTCCTGAATGGCCTTCCGCACAGCGTTACGGTCTGCCACGGCGTCCCATTTGTTTAGCGCAACGACACAGGCGCGCCCCTCGCGCTCGATCAGCCGCGCGATCTGCAAATCCTGATCGTGGATCCCCTGCTCGGCATCCAGCGTCAGAACGACAACCTCCGCCATTTTCAGCGCCTCGATCGCAGCACTGACGGACATTTTCTCCAGCGGCGCCTCGATCCGGGCGCGGCGGCGCAGCCCGGCGGTGTCCACCAGCTCAATCGGCTTCCCCTCCGGGTCGGTCAGGATCACCGCTACCGCGTCCCGGGTCAGGCCTGGCTCGGGACCGGTGATCATCCGCTCCTCTCCCAGCAGACGGTTCAGCAGCGTCGACTTGCCGGCGTTCGGCCGTCCGACAATCGCCAGCTTCAGCGGCCGGTCGGCGTCCGGAGTCTCCGCCCCCTCATCCACCTCGGGTTCCGCAGGCAGGCGATCGGCGATTTCCGACATCAGGTCGGACACACCCTCCCCATGTTCGGCTGACACACCGACCGGGTCGCCCAGGCCCAGCCCATAGGCGTCCAGCAGCGCCGTTCCCGCCACGCTCCCCTCGGCCTTGTTGGCAACCAGCAGCACAGGCTTGCCCTGCCGCCGCAGCCATTGGGCGAAATGCTGATCCACGGGTGTCACCCCGGCCCGCGCGTCCACGACGAACAGCACCAGGTCCGCCAGACGTACGGCCCCCGCGGAACTTTCCCGCATCCGGCCGGACAGCGTCTCCGG
>DAICYU010000738.1 GCA_027311485.1 Acetobacteraceae bacterium | reverse complement strand
GCGGTAGACTTTGCCCGGAATAACGGGGGCGAGGTTGCTCCAGGCCAGGCGGAAAATGGCATGGTCGATGAAAAGCGAGTCAACCCAGGCGACGAAGCGGCCTTTCGGGGTGGTCAGGTCGCCTCGGAAGATAGAATCCATCAGTTATCCCGTAGCTGGTGGCGGACAGGCCGAGCGGCGAGGGTGCCCTGATCATGCCAGGCACAGGGCAGGCATGAGAGGGTTCTGGCGCTCGCCCGAAGTTGTGGCTGGCCGCGCATGGGCTCACCACGCCGGGGCGGACGGCAGCGTCGATCGTCGAAAAAATTCCGGCCTGGCGGCAGGCGCGTGCTTATGAGCATGGACACAGCGCCCATGCAATCGGGACGCGGCACGTTGTCACACGCCTGCAATCCGCTGCATCCATCGTCCGGCCATCGCAACCGCATCGCGGGCCTTCTGCACTGATCCGGTGGCACG
Organism: Acetobacteraceae bacterium; assembly: GCA_027311485.1. Classification (GTDB taxonomy): domain Bacteria; phylum Pseudomonadota; class Alphaproteobacteria; order Acetobacterales; family Acetobacteraceae; genus Rhodopila. The sequence continues at coordinate 1,714 of DAICYU010000738.1, read as the reverse complement.
CAGGAAGCCATGCAGCGTGCCGGCGAACGTCTCCGTCTCCACCGGCACGCCGGCGTCGCGCAGCTTTGCCACAAGGGCCTCGCCCTCCGTGCGCAACACGTCCAGTTCCGCCAGCAGGACGATCACCGGCGGCAATCCGGCCAGGTCGGCGCGCAGCGGTGCGGCCAGCGGGTGCAGGCGGTCGATGTCATGCGGCACATAGACCTGCCAGTAGAAGGCCATGCGCTCGGTGTTCAGGCCGTAACCGCCGGCGCCGAATTCACGGTAGCTTTCGGTATCGAAGCGGGCGTCGCAGACCGGGTAGTTGGCCAGGATGCCCATCAGTGCCGGGCCGCCGGTGTCACGCAGCAGCAGCGCAGTGGCCAGCGCCAGGTTGCCGCCGGCGGAATCGCCGCCGACGAACAGCCGCCGCTGATCCAGGCCCCAGTCGGCCCCGTGCTCGGCGACATGACGCACGACGGCAGCGCATTCCTCCAGCGCCTGCGGGAATTTGGCCTCGGGCGACAGGCCATAGTCGACGCTGACGACGTTGACCTGTCCGGCGGCGGCATATTCGCGCGTCATCCGGTCGTGTGTGTCGACGTTGGCCCACACCCAGCCGCCGCCGTGGAAATAGATCAGCGTGGGCAACGTCCGGTCGATGGCGGGGCGGAATACCCGGCAGTAGATGCGCCGCCCGCGGGCGTGCACCCAGCGGTCGGTTGTCTCGGCCATGACCGGGCCGCCCACGGCGGTGCGCATGCCCAGCAGGTCATTCACCCGGCGATGCGGCTCCAGCGGCAGTTCGACCTTCACGGGCGGGTAGGCCGAAGCGGCTTTCTCCTGTTCGGCGGTAAAAGCCGCCATGTCCGGGTCCCAGCGCGACCGATCCACCATCTTCATTTTCCCCCATGAGGCATGCGTCTGGTATGCAACGGTATCCGCGCCGGGAATGCAACTTGCGTTGCCCCCCCTGCATGCCACTATGCTGCACCGCAACATGACCGTTCCTCGTTTCAATCCCGCCGGGCGCTTCGATCCGGCCAGCCTGTTCCGCCCCGCCGCGATCGCCGTCATCGGCGCCGACACGGACGCCGGCGCGCAGTTCGCCGGCAACCTCGCTCTGTCCGGCTTCAAGGGCGGGGTGCAACTGGTGCGCGATGCCGGCGCGCTGGACTCCCGCCCGGACCTGGCGATCCTGGCGCTGCCGGCGGACCGCATCGGCGGCGCGATGACCCGATTGGCGGAGCGTGGTTGTTTCGCCGCCATCGTGCCGGGGCCGGCCGACGATCTGCCGGCGCACGCCAGCCGCACCGGCGTGCGGGTCCTCGGCGCCCACTCCTTCGGGCTGGCGGTGCCGGGGCTGGGGATCAACGCATCCTGCGCGCATATCCCGCCACCCGCCGGGCGGCTGGCGTTGGTCGGCCAATCCTCGGCCCTGGCGCGCGCGGTGATCGACTGGGCGGCGCCGAACGGCATCGGGTTCAGCCACATCGTTGGCGTCGGCGCCAATGCCGACATCGGCTACGGCATCGTCCTGGACTGGCTGTCCCGCGATCCCGGGACAGGGGCGATCCTGCTGGATATCCGCCGGATCAAGAACAATCGGGTATTCCTCTCGGCCGCCCGCGCCGCCGCCAAGCTGCGCCCGGTCGTGGCGATCCGCGCCGGCCTGCGATTGCTGGATACGGACGGCGCCGCCGATCTGGCGTTTGAGGCGGCGCTGCGCCGAGCC
>DAICYU010000737.1 GCA_027311485.1 Acetobacteraceae bacterium | reverse complement strand
TTCGCGCAAAGCATCATCTATATTTGTGCCCATACGCCCGAGGGGGCGATGGGGCTGGTGCTCAACCGCCCGATCGTCAAGCCGACATTCGACGATCTGCTGAAACAGCTGAATGTGGAGCCTGTGCCGCCGGTGCGGGAAATCCGCCTGTGCGCCGGCGGGCCGGTCGAGAATGCGCGCGGCTTCGTGTTGCACACCGCCGACTGGACCGGGGAGGGCAGTCTGCGGGTCAATGAACAGGTGGCACTGACCGCCAGCCTTGATGTGCTGAAGGTCATCGCCGGCGGCGGTGGCCCGCGGGAGTGCATCCTGGCGCTGGGCTATGCCGGCTGGGGCCCGGGACAGCTTGACCAGGAAATCCAGCAGAACGCATGGCTGTCGGTTCCGGCGGACGAGACGCTGCTGTTCGACAATGGCCACGACACGAAGTGGCGCCGCGCATTCGGCAAGCTGCACATCGATCCGCTGTTGCTATCCGATACCGCGGGTCACGCCTGACCCTATACCAACGGCCCGAACGATTGACCGGACTTTAACCGGCCGGGCCGCCGGTATCCTTTTAGTTTGGCGCGGCTGCCCAACCACCCCCGCGCGCTGACAAGTCGGCGCAAGCGCCGCCTGATCTTAACCCTTCGGTAAGGCTTTCCGCGTATCCCGGGTGGCATGCGCGGCCAGGCCGATACCGAAGGAAGGCGTCGTGGCGACAGTTTTGTCTGAAATTACCGCAATTCTGCGTGACATTCTGCATGACGACTCGCTGGAACTGACGCCGCAGACCCGGTTCGAGGATCTGGCCTGCTGGGATTCCATGGACCTCGTGTCCCTGGTGGTCGAAGCCGAATGCCGCTTCAACCTGCAGTTCGAGCTGGCGGAGATCGACCGCCTGATTCAGATCAACGATCTGCTGGCGATAATTGCCAGGAAGCAGTCGCTGGTCTCGGCCTGGCCACAGTGACGTTCAGCGGCCTGCCGTTCCTGCTGGGTTTTCTGCCGTTGTTCCTGGCTGGAACCGCCATCGTCGGATGGATCAGGGAACGTTGGCTGAAGGCCTGGCTGCTGCTCGCGTCCCTGCTGTTCTACGGGATCGGCGTACCGGCCTGCGTGCCATTGCTGCTGCTGTCAGTCACCGGCAACTACCTGCTGCTGTGGGCAATCCATCGCTCGGCCCACCCCCCGCGCTGGACGGCGGTCGGCGTGGCCGCCAACGTGGCGGCGCTGTGCTGGTTCAAGTTCGCAACCACGGCCCCGGTGCCGCTTGGCATCAGCTTCTTCACCTTCACTCAGCTTGGCTGCCTGCTGCACCAGTCGGGCAATCCGTCCGCGCCGCCCAGGCCGCTGGACTATGCCCTGCTGGCGGCCTTCTTTCCCGCCCTTCTCGCCGGGCCGGTGCTGAATGCACGAGAGATGCTGCCGCAATACGCCCGCAGCGACGGCTGGCGGCTGACCACGGCCAACGTGATGGTTGGCCTTGGCTTCTTCCTGCTTGGCCTGCTGAAAAAAACGCTGCTGGCCGATCCGCTCGAGCCGATGGTGGCGGCCGGGTTCGACCATCCGGCGGGGCTGGCGCTGTTTCCCGCCTGGCAGGCGGCGGCCGGCTATTCACTGCAACTCTACTTCGATTTTTCGGGCTACACCGATATGGCCATCGGCCTGGCCTGGATGGTCGGCCTGCGCTTTCCGGACAATTTTGCCCAGCCGTATCGCGCCCGCTGTGTCATCGCATACTGGCAGCGGTGGCATATGTCATTGACCCGCTTCCTGGTTACGACGGTCCATGCCCCGATCACCCTGTCGGTGCTGCGCTGGCGCAGACGGCACGGGCTGGCCGTGGATCAGGCCGGCCAACGCACCCTGTCCGGGTTCGCGATGATGATTGCCGCGCCCATCCTGGCGACGATGCTGCTGGTGTCGCTGTGGCATGGTGACGCCGCGACGTTCCTGCTGTTCGGGCTGTTGCATACGTCGTTTCTTGCGGTCAATCATGCCTGGCGGGTGTTTCGCGGCCCGGCGCTGCCGGACCTGGCGAGCCTGGCACTGACCTATCTCTGCGTTCTGGCCGGCGGCGTCGTGTTCCGCGCCGCGACGCCAGCCCAGGCTGGCTCCGTGCTCGCCGCCATGGCCGGCCTGCACGGCATCAATGTACACCGCATGAACCTGCACGGGTTGGACGCGACGTCG
>DAICYU010000736.1 GCA_027311485.1 Acetobacteraceae bacterium | reverse complement strand
GGGTGGCCTGACCAGGGCAGACTGACCCGCCGTCAGGCGATCCGGCAAATCGGAAACACCCGTTGGCTTCGGCCAGCGGGTGTTTCCGTGTTTGCGACCGGGGACGAGAAGCTGTCCTGGCGTCAGACGGACCCATGCCAGAGAGCAATCGCCAGAAGGGGCTGAAGGGTCGCCGAAGACTGAATGGGGCGATTGCATGCGTCGGCTTCCTGATTGGGGCTGTCTGCGTTGCGGCGGTGATTCTGTCCGTGCCAGCATGCGGGGCAGCCGTGTTGCACGCCCCGCTCCTTTCAAATCGTATTCGGCGAGCGCCCGGTCATTGGGTGTGATAGGAGGGCATTCCGGGCTCGATGGCGGCCCGGGCGCCGGACTTGCGCCAATTGCGCGATGATAGCTTGTTACAACGCCCGCCCTGGCCTGGGCCTGCCGCGTCTGTTTACGCCGGCAGCTTGAAGAATGAATGAGGTAATTCGATGCACGCCATGATGGGCGGTATAATGATACTGGGACTTGGCTTTGGCTCCGTCCTGGTTGTCGTCCTGCTGTTTTTCGGTATCGCGAGCCTGATGCGGTATCTAATCCGCAGCTGAACAGGCCATCAGGCGTCCCCACGCTCCGGCCGCTGGTCCGATCCCGGCCGCCTGCAGCGCATGCCAGACCATCATCTGGTTACTGGTTACCACCGGACGACCCAACCGTGCCTCCAACGGGGCAATCAGTTCCGCCGAACGCAGGGCTGTGCAACTGAGAAAATAGCCATCCGCCCGGTCATCGCGATTGGCCAGCGCCCAGTCCGCCAAAGCGTCCGGCATCAGGCGAGCCATGTTCTCGTTGGTGTCTATGTCGAGGGCAGCGTCGCGGATGACGTCAAGCCCAAGGCTTTCCACAAAGGTGATTTCCCGCTGATGCACGGGCACGATGTACGGTGTCAGCAATACAAGGCGGCGCAGCCCCAGCGCGCGGAATCCTGCGGCCAGCGCATCCGAGGTCACCAGGCCCGGTATGCCGGTGGCCGCCGTGATCCGTTCGCGAATTGTCGGACCGGTTTCGGGGGCGAAGGTGGTGACCGCCGTGCAGTGGAATGCGATCCGATCGACCCGGGCGTCGGCCAGCAATCCGGCGGCGGCCTCGACCCCGTCCATCATGCGCAACAACTCCGCCTCGGAACTGCCGCGCAGTGCCAGACGGGTGAACAGGGCGCCGACCCCGCCCGGTAGCATGGCGCGGATCTGCGGCTCGACGATCACGTTACCGGACGGCACGATGAATCCCAGGCGCAACCGGTCACCGTAGTCGATCGCCGTATTTGGGTCGGGCGGAACAGCGGTCATGCGGGTTGTCCCAGGCTGCCGCGGGCGGCGCGGAGGTAATCCCGGTTGATGTAGTCGGCGGCCTGGGTGCGGCTGCGGTTCGGTATGGCGCGGATTTGCCCGCTGATGTCGATCAGCGCCTGCACCGCCGCGTCGCTGGCGTCGCCATCGCGCGGGAAGATCTCGGCGGCCACGTACTCGTCCCACGCGCGGTCGGCGTAATGCCGCGCCACGCCGGTTTCCTGCATCGCGATCGCGGCTGATCCCTCCCGGTTCGCATAGAACCATTCATGCGCCCGGATGAACGCCCGCATGAACCGCACCACCAGGTCACGGTTCGCCGCGGCCCACGGCGCCAGCACATGCAGGGACGTGAACTGAAAGTCAGGGAACGCCGAACGCGGATCGGCCAGCGTCGGAAATCCGGCGTCCTGGGCGATGTAGTTCAGCGGTGCGCCCTGCAGCCCGGCGTCGATCTCGCCCGTCTGCAGCTTCTCCCACCGTGCCAGGATCGGGCCGACGGCCCTGATGGTGTAGTCGGCCGGATGGTGCAGGCCATGCGCTTCGAACAGACGCATCACCAGGGATGAACTGCCGGCTTCGAGCGACGAGACGCCGACGACCTTACCGCGCATGTCGTCGAAGCCACGGATGCCGGGTCGCGCAATCAGGGAGAACGGCAGGCGGTTGACGTTGCCACCGATGATCTCACTGTGGCCGCCGGATTCGCTGTCCAGCACGACATGCTCGGTGATGCCGAAAGCGAGTTGCACGGTGCCATCGAGCAGCAGGTTGGTGACGGCGTCCACGCCTTCATGCGATTCGACCGACAGGTCGATACCTTCCTGGCGGAACAGGCCCTGATGGA
>DAICYU010000735.1 GCA_027311485.1 Acetobacteraceae bacterium | reverse complement strand
GGACGCCGTAGGGGTTGGCGTTCATCGCGGTTTCACCGGCGGCTTGAGCCGCTGCATTTGGCCGATGATGCGCTTGCGTGCGTGGACCACGAACTCATCCAGAATTTTGTGCCCCCGCTTGGCATCCCCATTGCCGAGATGCCGCACCCATTCCGGCGGGACGATGAACTCGCCCCCCGCCACCTGCACCGGCACCGTCGCCGTGCGGCCACCCGACGATTGCGCCTGCATGAGCGCATAGCCGCTGTTACCGCCCGCGCCCATCAGACCGGTTCCGATGCCCGGAGGCATCGCCCACCGCGCGCCAGACGGCCGTGGGATCGTGTCCCCGTGGCGACCGCTTTGCAGCGGGATGCCGTGCGGGCCGGTACCAAGCGCCATGGTCAGCACCCGCGCGCCGGCCAACGTGTTCCCTTCTCCCAGCCCAGACACCACATCGGCCGGGATCACGTAACTGTCCACCGCCGGATTGGCTGCGATCTGGTCGGCGCGTCCCGCCGTGGCCGAGTGGAGCAGCCCGGAATCCTGCGACTCCCGCCGGGTCCACCACGGGTCGGCCGCACTCATGCCGAGCCCCATCGGACTGCCGCCATACGCGAGGCCGCCGCCGCGGGCATAAGCTGGCGTGGCGCTCGGCTGCATGGTCGGCGCGGCGGGGGCCTGCATCGCAGATGCGGTCGGAGCCTGGGGTGCTATCGGCGCTTGGGGTGCGCCCATGGTAGCTTGCCCCGGCGCTTGAGAGCCGACATTCGGCATCATGCGCTTTTGCATGAGGACGCGCTGCGCGATCGCACCCATGGGACTGTTGCCCATCATGGCGACGGCCTGTTGCAGTTGCTCCGGCGACATCGACGAAAACCGCTGGATCATCGCCTGAGCGTTGGGCGAAGCGAGCCCGGCGTTCGGCGGAAGCGTCCCGTAGATGCCGCTCATTTTGCATCCTTTGTATCAGCGGCGATCGGCAAGGGGGGAGGCGGCTCCCGGTATGGCTCGCGGGCAAACCAGAAGTCCTCCAGCTCGCTCGACGACCGCTTGGCGATGCCTATGTCACCGACGCGGAACACGCCGGCCCGGGCCATGGGCGGCGTCTGGACCTCAATGACGACCGTTTCGGAATCGAGCACGCGCACAATGGGCGCGCGGATGCGTTCGCCAGGGATTTCGACCGTCAGCATTTGCCCGACCTGCGGCTCATAGGACGGGGGCGCAGGCGAGAGCCTGGGGTCCAGGATCGGGAGGGGCAGGTTGCGCCTCATGGGGGTCTCCACTTAGGCACCGAACCATTGCGTGGCCGATGTCCAGATAAGCGCCAGTTTCGCCCCGACAGCAAGCGAATAGGGCGCGTTGGTCCCGAGGGCGTTTATCTGAGCACCGGTTTGCGGATAGAGCAAGAGGGCGTTGGCGCCTACGTTCCAGACCTCGATCCGAAGCCCGGTCGAAAGCACGGGCAGAACGCCGCCGGAACCAGCGGGAACGGTCAGGAACGCTGACACGGGCGCGCTGCTGATCTGCGTTGCCGTCGCCTGGGTCGAGCCGGCGGCGGTGAGATAGGCGGGCGTGCTGCCGGCCACGCCGGCCTTGATTGTTTGCTGGGTCAGGAAGGCGGCGCGGACAAGCTGCTGGAGCTGGTCAACGATCTGGGTAGTGCTGGGGTTCCCGAGAAAGCCGCTCATCGGCGCCCCGCATTGGCAAAACGGAATCGGATCGCCCCAAGCCGGTTGAAGCTGCCCAGGTCATTGCCCGAGAACTGCAAGGCGATCTGGCGTCCGCGCACGCGCGGGTTGACGTATTTCGTCGTCGGCGAGAGCGCGAACGGCCCGTACGTGAACCCGGCATCGTTCGGGTTGAACTTCGCCGTCATGGTCAGGTTGATGGTCGTGTAGCTGCCCAGGAAATCCGGGATGATGAAATCGACGAACGCGAACTGGTCGCCGTCCACGATGTCGAAATAGCCCGTGCTCCATGACCACGCCATCGGTTGCCCATTGGCATCGTTCCCGATCTCGTGCTGGTGGATCAGTCCCGTGGAATCCGTGCCGATCGGATTGCCGACCGGGCTGTGGTCGATCCAGGCCGTGCGGTCCAGAATGCCATAGTCCCACAGGTTTTCGAGATAATTCCATTTAACGTAGCCGGTTTGCGCAGAGCCGTCGGGCCAGTAGAGGCCGGCCATGGGGAAGAACCACGCCGCTTC
>DAICYU010000734.1 GCA_027311485.1 Acetobacteraceae bacterium | reverse complement strand
GCGCCTCATTGGAAGACGTCTATCGCCTGTTCCCCAAGCTGCGCATCCTGCAGCGATCCCGCCCCGAAAGCCTATCCGGCGGCGAACGCCAGATGCTTGCCATCGCCCGCGCATTGATGGTTCCGGCGAAGCTGATCCTGCTGGACGAACCGTTTGAGGGGTTGGCGCCCGCCATCGTCAAGGAAGTTATGGACGCGCTGGCACAACTTCGTGGCCGGGTTGCGATGGTGATCGTCGAGCACCATGCCGAAACCGTGCTTCCGCTGGTTGATCGAGCCTACGTGCTTGTCAACGGCCGCGTCACGTTTGAAGGTTCCGCCAGGAGCCTTGAAAGCGACCACGCGCTACAGGCCCGCCTGTTGGGCGTGGTTCAGAAGGATGTGGCATAGCGAGCGATGGCGGTGGCGGTGGCGGTGGCGGATGGACGGTACAGGAACCAGGCACTGACCACGCTTCTGGTACTGGAGACCTTCATTCTGTTCGTTGCGGTCCCGCTTTCCAGCCTTGGCACGACAGCGCCTTTATTCGGTGCCTCGGCCCTGGGCGTGATCGTGACGCTAACGCTGGTGGTCATTTCGCCGGGCCTCATCTCGAAACTACTTGCCGTACTGTCGATGATCCTCGCCGTGGGCGGCGCCAGCCTGCGTGTCAGCTATCCCTCGGCCATGACCATCTGGTTCGGCCATGCCGCTGTGATCGTCGCCGTATTGGCAATTTCGCTGGTGATCGGCCGCACCGTGTTTGCACCTGGACGAGTCACACACCACCGGATCCAAGGGGCGGTCGTGCTTTATCTGAATATCGCGATCGCGTTTACATCGGCATTTCGCCTGATCGCGGAGCTGAGTCCCGGCGCATTCGCCCACTACCCCGCCAGTACAGCCGAGACCGTAGCGGCTAGCGACATGCTGTCGTTCAGCTTTACCTGCCTGACGTCCACCGGGCTTGGTGAGATGTTGCCGCTGCATCCGGTTGCACGCAGCCTGGCAAACCTTGAAGCCGTCATCGGCCAACTATACCTCACGATATTGTTGGCCCGGCTTGTGACACTTCATGTGGCTGCCAGTCCGGAACGGCGGTAGTAAAATCCGGCGGTTAATAGCGAATCTGATCCGAATACTGCCAATAAATCCAACGGACGCTCGGCTCAACTGAACCGGGGAAACAAATGTCGCGGGTACGCGGGCTTCGGGGCGCAATACAGCGCCTGTTAGTGTTTGCTCTGTTGATCCTGGCCGCGCCGCAACAGCCAATCGCGCAGACGGCGATGCCGCAATGGCCACATACGATCAAGGCCGACGGCGGCACCGCCGTCATTTATCAGCCCCAGGCAGTCACCTGGCCCGATCACGGGACGCTGACCGCCCGGGCCGCGGTGGCAGTCACGTCGGCAGGGACAAACAACCCGGTTCTGGGCAGCATCGAGTTGACCCTCGCAACCCATACCGACGCTGCGACGGGCATGGTTATCCTGTCCGATCCACAACTGAAGTCGTCGCACTTCCCAGCGCTGGATACCGAACGGGCGGCTCGCCTGGAGGAGCATATCCGCAAGGCGCTGCCGACCATCCGGATCAGTGCGGTGCCACTGAACAGCGTGCTGTTGAGTTTGAAGGAACAGGAGCAGCCGCAAACCGCCGCCATCAAAAATGACCCGCCGACGATCTTCTACAGCGACAAGCCCGCAAGCCTTGTGGCCTTCGATGGGGATCCGGTGATGGCGCCGGTCGGAAAAGCCGGCCTGACATACGCGGTGAATACGAACTGGGAGGTGTTCCACGACGGCGCGACTTGGTACCTGCTGAACGATGGCCTGTGGCTCGCGGCACCGGCGTTCACCGGCCCGTACAAGCCGGTCAGCAAACTGCCGGCCGCATTCTTGGCGATCCCGAACGACGCGAACTTCGCGGCAGCCCATAACGCCATTCCACCGCATGCAATGTCGGGCGGGGCGCCGGTAATCCTGGTCAGCACGACGCCAGCCGCGATCATCGTTACGCATGGTGCACCGCAGTTCGTGCCGATCGCCGGAACCGGGTTGCAAGCGGTGAAGAACACCAACAGCGCGTTATTCTTCGAGCCTTCCAGCGGTCAGTTCTACCTGCTGATCTCCGGCCGCTGGTTTTCCGCCGGCGGCCTGAATGGCCCCTGGAGCTTTGCGTCAGACCATCTGCCCGCGGATTTCAGTATGATCCCGGCCGAC
>DAICYU010000733.1 GCA_027311485.1 Acetobacteraceae bacterium | reverse complement strand
TTGACGGCGTGAACACCATCGACTCCCCCCTTCTCGGTCTCTCCCAGCGCCTCCCGCCGTCCAATATCCAGGCGGAGCAGGCACTCCTCGGCGCGCTCCTCGCCAACAACAAGGCCTATGAACGGGTCTCCGAATTCCTGGCGCCGGAGCATTTCGCCGACCCGGTCCATGGCCGTATCTACCAGGCCATCGTGCGTCGCGTCGAAGCCGGTCAGCTCGCCGACGCCGTCACCCTTAAGGCGGAGTTCGAGCACGCCGGGATCCTCGATGAGGTCGGCGGCACCGCCTATCTGACCCAGTTGCTGACCGCCATGGTCGGCATCATCAACGCCGGCGAATACGGCCGCGTGGTGTACGACACCTGGTTGCGCCGTCAGCTGATCGACCTCGGTGAAACCGTCGTCAACAACGCCTTTGGGGCCGACGCGGAACTAGATGGTCCCAGCCAGATCGAGGCCGCCGAACAGCAGCTGTTCCACCTTGCCGCCGAGGGTGGCAGCCAGGGTGGCTTCGTCGCCTTCGAACGCGCGCTGACCGATGCGATCATGGGCGCCGAACGCGCTTTCCGGCAGGCTGGCAACGTCTCCGGCCTGTCCACCGGGCTGCGCGACCTGGACGGCAAGATGGGCGGCCTGCATCCGTCCGACCTGCTGATCCTCGCTGGCCGTCCCGGCATGGGAAAGACTGCGCTCGCCACCAAGATCGCATTTGGTGCCGCCAAGGCGCTGCAAGCGGAAGCCCGCCAGACCGATCCAAATGCCATTGCCAAGCAAAGCGTCGCCATCTTCTCCCTGGAAATGAGCGCGGAACAGCTGGCAACCCGCTTGTTGAGCGAGGAAGCCCGCATTTCCGGCGATCGCATCCGCCGCGGTGATATCGGACAGAAGGATTTCGACAAGTTCGTCCAGGTGTCACGTGATATCGCCAGCCTGCCGATCCAGATCGATGACACGCCGGCGATCACCATGTCGGCGATGCGCACCCGCTGCCGCCGCCTGAAGCGCACCAAGGGCCTGGCGCTGGTGATCGTCGACTACCTGCAGCTGATGCGGCCCGCCGCCGGCACGAAGCCGGAAAGCCGCGTGCTGGAAATCAGCCAGATCACCCAGGGCCTGAAGGCGCTGGCCAAGGAACTGGCCATTCCGGTCATCGCCCTGTCGCAGTTGTCCCGACAGGTGGAAAACCGCGACGACAAGCGCCCGCAGCTGTCCGATCTGCGTGAATCCGGCAGTATCGAGCAGGACGCCGATGCCGTGATGTTCGTCTATCGCGACGAGTACTACCTGGAGCAGAAAATGCCCAAGGAAGTCGCGTTTGAGGGCAGCACCGACAAGTTCAATGCCGCCATGGACGAATGGCAGCAACGCATGGCCAAGGCACACAACCGCGCCGACCTGATCATCGCCAAGCAGCGACACGGCCCCACCGGCACCATCCCTCTGCTCTTCGAGGCCGAGTTCACCCGGTTCGGCGACCTCGACCTGGCGCATTCGGGTTATGTCGAGTAGCGGCCTCCCGACGTCAGTCCATCAAGCGGTTCTGGACATCGACCTGGGGGCGATTGTCGCCAACTGGCGGACGCTGCGGTCCCGTCACCCCTCGGGCGATGTCGCCGGCGTCGTCAAGGCCGACGCCTATGGCCTGGGCGCCGACCGGGTCGCCCCGGCGTTGCACCAGGCCGGCTGCCGCCACTTCTTCGTCGCCTACCTTGAAGAAGCCGTTAGCCTGCGCAAATCGCTGCCGCACGGCATGCTCGCCGTCCTCTCGGGCCTGATGCCGGGAACCGAGGATACCTACGTCGCCCTCGGCCTGACGCCGGTTCTCGGCTCCCTGGATGAAATCGCGCGATGGTGCGCGGCCGGCGCGCGCCTCGGCCGCCGCCTCGATGCCATCCTCCACATCGATACCGGCATGGCTCGCTTGGGCCTGGATATGCGCGAGCTGGCGGTCCTCGCCGCCGACCACCAGCGGCTGGACGGCCTGGCCCTGCGCTTTGTCATGACTCACCTGGTCTCATCCGAGGTGCCGGATGATCCGCTGAACGCGGCGCAGGCGGTTCGATTCGCCGCCGCCCGCGCCAGCCTGCCCGCGGCGCCAGCCAGTCTGGCCAACTCCTCCGGCATCTTCCTCGGGCCCACCTTCGGGTCCGACCTCGCCCGGCCCGGCGCGGCGCTGTACGGCATCAACCCGACACCCGGACTGGCCA
>DAICYU010000732.1 GCA_027311485.1 Acetobacteraceae bacterium | reverse complement strand
GCCTTGTCCTTGAGCAGGATTGCGGCGCCCGTGAAAACACAGCTCGTCACCTCGACCGGGTCTTGTTTCCAGTCCGCGACCGCCGCTTGAGCTTCGTAAGAGAAGCCCATGAGCGACTTGCGCGACTGAATGTCCTTGACCACGGCCGGAAAGTCCGCGCCGTACAGAAAACCTTCGATATTGATTGCATCCCCGTCGATTGTCGCAGCGGTGATGACGCCGATCTTTTTCTGAGCGTCGTGTCCCGTCATTCCTGCGGAGTAATCGACGCCCATCCCCAGCAAGGAGGCCAGTGCAGCCTCAGCGACGGCTTTGGGGATCATCACCCGCTTACCGTTCGCACCGCCGACCGGGTTATCACTGGCGGCATCGACGCGCGTCATGATCCCGGAAAACGGGATGCGATTCGGATGGTCCGGGACATTGGGCATTTCCAGACTCATCGCCTCGAAGCGAAGCGCCTGGATCTGATGCCCGTCCTGCTCGCCGACAGGCTGCACGTCCATGCTGGCCGAGTCATGCGCCTCCCAGCCAGAAGTATCGATGCCGAGTTCCTTCGCGCGCCGCAGAATCCTGCGCTTGGCTTCGGATTTCTCGGCCTCGGTCAGCCCCTTGGTGTGATTGAGCATCGACCAGGCCATCTTCGTGTGGTCCCGGTCAGGCATCGGAAGCGCCCTCTTCCCGGGGACCGCGAATACATCATCGGGAAGCGCGTCCCGCTGGGCTTTGTCTAGTGCCATATCGGCCTCACAGGTTCTTGATTTGCTCGATCAGGTCTTGATGCTCGGGAAGGTGCACCGAGACACTGGTGGCGCGCGCCTTGAGTTCCTGGAGCGACATTGATAGCGCTTCCAGGGCAGCGCACGCCGGCGCATCGTCGCCTTTTCGAGCAGCGAGACGATCGGACAGGCGGATGACAGGAGTAGCCCGCTCATCATTGAGCACGTCTGCGCCAGCAGGCTCTGCATCGCTCTGCCGTGCAGGCCGACCTACTGGCCTAGCCATTACGCGATCACCGTCACGTCGAACGTCCCGGCGCCGATCGATAGGGTGCCAGCGAACGGGACGAGATGGACGTTGAATCCGGCGTTTGTCTTGCCGTCAACAAAGACTCCGCAGCCCTGGCCGGGATTGACATGCACCGAGTAGTGAGCCGGCAGGTCCGCCATGACGACGGCAGTCGTCACCGTGACGCCCGCAGCGCCGGCGAGATTGGCGACATCCGCCAGATTGCCGATCATGGTACGGTCAGTATTGGCCGGCGAGGCCCCGGTCGGGACAGATACAGTATGTTGGTCAAGAGCCATCTTTTTTTCCTCCGAGAGTTGCCGTTTCCGGCGGCGCCGTTACCGGCAGATCAGGGTCATCCACTTGCTTGCTGCCTTGGGCGGCTTTCATCGCAATCTGAACATCCGCCCACGTCTTGTCGCCCCAGGTCGATTTCATTGGCGGCAACCCAAGCCGCTCGCGCTGCTCGTCCGGGGTGATTGCGTTGCTGCTGTAGTACATCTGGTAAATCTTCGCCGTCGCGGCCTCGTCCTCACGATCAAGCCCGACGAACTTGAATTCGAGGTGCGGCATCCCGAGCCGCATCGCCAGGATGTCGGTATTGATGTGCGAGCAGATCAGCGAGGCCATTGGCTTGATGGCGCCGTCCCAATCGCGATCCTCGGCGACCTCAGCGGTATTACGGTTAACGTCCGCTTCTAGCCCCATGTTCTGCGGGCTCAACCCGAATGCCGTCGCCAGCTCACGGATGAGAAACTGCTGCCATTTGAGGTATAGCGCCTCGTCACCGCCTGCGTGCAGTTTGAGCACGTCGGGTTTGATCGTGTTGCCGATGATCGGCGTCTGCCCCTGGCCCTCGACTTCGTTCCGCCAGTAATTCCGGAACGCCGCGATTTCCTCGGTTGATGCTTGGCCGGCATAGATCATGTTTTCCGGCTGGGCGTTACTCGCGACGTTGGCGGCATAGGTAGCCACGCCCAGCTGTCGCGCCACGCTCATGTAGGCGATTTCGAGCGGCCCCCACCCATACGGAGAATCCGTCGCCGGGTTGAGGCGCATATAGACGATGTCTTGTGCCGCCAGACGCCTGGCGTTGACATCGCTCATGAGCGAGCCGCCGGCATACCCGATACCCTGGACAAATCGGTCTGATGTCGGGCGTCCGTCCCATTTCGGCAGCGGCTGAATCGTCAGCGCATC
>DAICYU010000731.1 GCA_027311485.1 Acetobacteraceae bacterium | reverse complement strand
AACGATGGTGCGGTGGCCCATAGCCTGATGGAACAGCTTGGCGGACCCACCGGACGGCACGCCTATGCCGCCGGCGTCGTTGCAGGTTATCTCGCTGCAAGAACGACAAAATTCCGGCCTCGTATCATCCGGGCATTCGAAAAGTTCAAGCGCCAGCAAACCTATTGGGGTTGACGCCTGCCCGGCGGCTTTGGCATCCGATGAACCGGTCCATCACCTGGAACCGAAACAATCGGGGTATGCCGCTTGGCTTTGAACCGCAAACGACGGATTTTTGCACCTGAGTCGCCGCAGCCCCGGCCGGTTGGTCCGGTGCTGGCGGTTGTTGGTGTCGCGGCGATGGTGGCCGTGGGTGGATGGTTGCTGATGCGACCGTCGGGCGCACCGATCCATGCCCCCGACACCGGCGGCAGCACCGCCGGTCACATTACCGGCGATTCCACGGACCTCGCGGTGCTGGACGGCAACACGCTGCGCGTCGGTACCGCGGTGGTGCGGCTGGCGGGCATTGCCGCCCCGGCGCGTGGCACGATCTGTCATGGCGACCGGCTGATGGAGTTCGATTGCGGTTCCGCGGCGGCGAACGCCCTGGCCGCGCTGGTGAGGGACGCCGAGGTGGATTGCACGATCCGCGGCCACGACCGGCTGGGCCGGCCGGTGGGTGACTGCCTGGCCGGCGGCCGGAAACTGAGCCAGACCTTGGTGCAGCAGGGCTGGGCGCGTGCCACGACGGCGGACCTGCACGCGCCTGAAGCCGATGCACGCTCCGCCCAGCGCGGCATCTGGCGCTCGACCGACCGGTCCTGACCGGCTCGGGTTTGCAGAAGCGCGCCCCGCGGCTAAACCACTGCGACGACATTGTTGGCGCTACACAGTGGGCCGCTAAACCGTCGGCGGCACATCGCGTCCGGCGAGCCTGGGAGGAACAACGTGAACCTGTTTCGTTTGCTGCAAAAGCGTGCCGCGGCCGGGCGGCCCGTTCGCGTCGGCCTGATCGGGGCTGGCAAGTTCGGTTCGATGTTCCTCTCCCAGGTGCCCAGCACGCCGGGGCTGGAGGTCGCCATGATCGCGGACCTTTCCCCCGACCGGGCACGCACCGCCTGCCGCAACGTGGGCTGGACCGAGGAGCGGATCGCCGCCGTCCGCTTCACCGATGATGCGGCCGCGATGCTCGCCGCGCCGGAGGTCGAGGTGGTGGTGGAGGCGACCGGCCATGCCCCCGCCGGCATCCGCCATGCGCGGGAGGCGATTCGCCAAGGCAAGCACATCGTCATGGTCAATGTCGAAGCCGACGTGCTCGCCGGCCCGCTGTTGGCCAGGGAAGCCGAGGCGGCCGGCGTGGTTTACAGCCTTGCCTACGGCGACCAGCCGGCGCTGATCTGTGAAATGATCGACTGGGCGCGGTCCTGCGGCTTTCCGGTGATCGCCGCCGGCAAGGGCACGAAGTACCTGCCCGAATATCATGCCTCAACCCCCGACACCGTCTGGGGTTATTATGGACTGACAGCCGAACAGGCGCGCATCGGCGGGATGAACCCGCAGATGTTCAACTCCTTTCTTGATGGCACCAAATCGGGCATCGAGATGGCCGCCGTGGCCAACGCTTCCGGTCTGACCCCGCCGCCTGACGGGCTGGCGTTCCCGCCCTGCGGCACGCACGAGATGGCCGAGATGCTGCGCCCCGGCAACAACGGCGCATTGCACCACGCCGGACAGGTGGAGGTGATCTCCTCGGTGCATCGCGACGGCAGCCAGGTGAAGAACGACCTGCGCTGGGGCGTCTATGTGGTGTTCGAGGCGCCGAACGATTACGCCGCCCGCTGTTTCCAGGAATACGGCGTCGTCACCGACCCGACCGGCCGGATCACGGCGCTGTACCGGCCGTTCCACCTGATCGGGCTGGAGCTGAATGTGTCGATCCTGTCGGCTGCCTTGCGCGGCGAGGCGACCGGCGCGCCCACCGGGTTCCGCGGCGATGTCGTGTCCACCGCCAAGCGCGATCTGCGCGCCGGGGAGATGCTGGACGGTGAGGGCGGCGCCTGCGTCTGGGGCAAGCTGATGTCCGCCGCGGACAGTCTGCGCATTGGCGGCCTGCCGATCGGGCTGGCGAACCGCGTCAAGCTGGTGCGCGACGTGCCGGCCGGACAACCGGTGACCTGGGCCGACGTGCGGATGGACGAAACCGACGACGCCTACCGCTATCGCCGCGCC
>DAICYU010000730.1 GCA_027311485.1 Acetobacteraceae bacterium | reverse complement strand
CATCAGGCGCCTGCGGGAGTTCGTGGCCCGCGGCGGCGATGCCGAGAAGCGCCTGGAAAGCCTGCCGCAACTGGTCGAGGAAGCCAGTGCCCTGGCATTGCTGGGCACTAAGGAAAAGGGGGTTCGTGTTGTCTTCCGCATCCCCGCCGGGCTGCCGCTGCTGCTGGTCGATCGGGTGCAGATCCAGCAGGTCCTCATCAACCTTATGCGCAACGCGGTGCAGGCCATGACAGAGCAGGACCTGTCTGACGAGGCGCACACGCGGCAACTCACGGTATCCGCCAGCCAGCTCAATGCCGACCATGTGGAGCTTGCCGTGGCCGACACCGGTCCCGGGCTGGCGCCCGACGTCGCCGGCCACCTGTTCGAACCGTTTGTAACGACCAAGGAGGGCGGCATGGGACTGGGCCTGTCGATATGCCGCTCCATCGTCGAGGCACATGGGGGATCAATCTGGGCTGAAACGGATCCGGAAGGCGGCGTTGTCTTTCGCTTTACCTTGCAAACCGTGTCTTCCAACTTCCCACTCGCCGAGGAATGCTGACAATGATCGGAGAGGCTGGATATTCGCTGCCGCCCTGCATGAACCTTCAGGCGCTCGTTGAGGCCGGCGCAGCGATTCACGTCGTGGACGATGATGAGGCCGTGCGGCACGGCATCGCACTTCTGCTGGCATCCGTCGGATTGCCTGTCGTCACACATACCTCGGGTATCGCGTTCCTGCACGCCCTGCCAGCCATCCAGGAGGACCGGATCAGTTGTGTCCTGACCGACATACGCATGCCGGGACTGGACGGGATTGCCCTGCTGCGCCGGTTGCGCAGTAGCGGCTTTGCCCGCCCGGTGATCGTCATGACCGCGCACGGGGATATTGCAACGGCAGTGCAGGCCATGAAGGCAGGCGCCGCCGACTTCATCGAAAAGCCGTTCGACGACGCCGTTCTGCTTGAGGTCATTGAGGCGGCGCTGACGGGATTCGCCGCCGGCCACCCTGACCTGCCGGACGACACCCAGACGGCAGCGCATCCGGAAATTCTCGACGCGGCTCGGCGCATCGCTGAATTGTCGGCGCGGGAACGAGAAGTCCTCGACCGCCTGGTGGCCGGCAAGCCCAACAAGCTGGTGGCGCATGAGCTTGGCATAAGTCAACCAACGGCCGAGGTCCACCGTGCGCGGATGATGACCCGCCTGGGCGTCCGGAGCCTCGCCGAGGCTGTGCGCCTCGCCGTAAGGGCTGAACTGGCCGGTGTCGGTCCAGCCCCGCCGGCGCCCGAACATGATGGATGCCCCGGCTGTTAGGGTATGATCGGGTGCGATCGCTCCGGGCCGCGTTTTACGCCGGCGGACGGTTCTGCCTGCGGCGATGTTGACCCAGGACCTGGGTCGGATTTCAGATGGGAGTCACGGGCTGTCCGATCGTTTCGGCTACGGTTTGCAGGATCAGATCGTCCGTCAGCGGCTTGGTCAGCACGGCGATGGCGCCGCGGGCGGCGGCACGCCGGCGAAACCTCAGATCGGCCGCGTCATCGACGACGATCGCCGGCATCGCCATGCCCAGCGTCGGCAACCGCTCCAGCAGCTTCAATCCATCGATTCCGCCGGGAACATGATGATCGACGATCAGGCAACAGCGGTCATGCGTACGTGTAACCGCGGCTGTGAACGCCATGATCGAACCGAACGCCCGCGCGGAAAAGCCAGCGGAGCGCAGCAATATCACCAGGGAGTGTCTTACGGCGGTATTGTCACTCAGCACGAAGACAACGCCCGGCCCTGGATCCATGGCCGCCCCCTCGGCGATGCGAGGGGCCGCGGCACGGCACAGGTCAGGCGGCGGCGGGACGGGATTCGAATGACACACGACGGCGCCCCCCGGCACAAGGGTAATGGATATTGTTCGCCGTCAGCAGCCTGCTCCGGTCATTGATCCTGATATGCCTCTCGTAGGAAAGCACAATGACGCCGCTCCGGCGAAGCGTTTGCAGGCAGCGACTCAGGGTTTCCGGCGTAAGGCCGAGGTAATCGGCGATATCCTTTCGTCCCATCGGCAGGCAGAAGCCGCCCAGGCTGTTATCGGCCGATAGCGGCCGCAAACGCCCATCCATTTCCAGCAGGAATTCGGCGACGCGTTCCATCGCGCTCAGCCGTCCCAGCACAAGGACATGCGTCCGGGTCCGGACAAGCGCCCGGAACGCAAGGTCACGCAGCTTGCCTGAAA
>DAICYU010000072.1 GCA_027311485.1 Acetobacteraceae bacterium | reverse complement strand
CACTTCTGCGACTGCCGGCTGTGCCGCCTTGGCGAGGGCAGCTGTCAGCGGTCCGCATAACGCCAGTGACCGGGGGAGTGGCGGCCGATCCTGATGCGCCGATCGACGGTGAGGTGGCGCTGTAGTCCGACCGTGCTGCAACGCCACGGCTGGCGGTTGGTTGGGCACCCGCCCCTGTTCGATCAACTCGGCGAGCTGATCGCGGCGGCCGAGCGTGCGCGGCAATCAGATCCTGCGGGCTGGTAGGGCAACGCCAATGTCAAGTTGCTGGCCACCCTGCGTGATCTCATGTTCGATCGCGTGCCGCGCGACCCATTGTCGGCCGAGTTCCGAGAGCGCAATACCCTCGGCCCGGCGCACCGGCACTGGTTTCGTGCCAAGTTCGGCGCCACCCGGTTCCGGCTGTTTTTTCGCGCCGACTTGGCATCGCGGATCGTGGTCTATGACTGGGTCAATGACCACGACACGCTGCGCAAAACCGGCGCCGCGAACGACCCTTACGCCGTGTTCGCCCGCATGCTGGCAAACGGCAATCCACCCAATGACTGGGCGGATCTGCTTGCAGCGGCACAGGACCCGGCCGCGGTACAACGCTTGGCGGCGATCGCGCCAGGGTCCTGACGGCATAATCGTATCGAACCGGCGACAGGGCCGCTCGACGTGCTGCGACAGCATCGTTTTGAGGCCGGGATGACCCCGTGAGAGCTGATTCCTCCCTTATCGGCTCACGTCGCCGGCTTTTCACCCGGCCGGTGCCACCAGCCACCACCCATCGACTGAAACAGCGCCGCCGTGTCCGCCAAGCGCGTTGCCTGCGCCTGCACCAGGGCCAGCCGAGCCTGGGCGTCGGTATTTTGTGCGGTCAGCAAAGACAGGTAGGCCACCTGCCCCAGCGCGAGTTGCCGGCGCGCGATGTCCAGGCTGCGATGCGCGGCGCGCTCCGCCGCGGCGGCGGCCTGCACCGAGTCCGCATCGGCCTGCAACGCACGCAGCGCATCCGCGACATTCTGCATCGCGGTCAGCACGGTGCTGCGATACTGCGCCGCCGCCTGATCAAACGCCGCCTGCGCCGCGCGCTGCCTGTGCATCAGGGCGAACCCCTCAAACAGCGGCTGGGTGACGCCGGCGGTCAACGTCCAGAAATTCGTTCCCGGCGTAAACAGTGCGGCCGTGCTGTTGGCGCTGTTGCCGAGTTGCGCTGTCAAGGTGATCTGCGGCAGCCGGGCAGCAACGGCCTGACCGATATCGGCACTGGCCGCGTGCAGAGTTGCCTCGGCCTGCTGCACATCGGGCCGCTGCGCCACCAGGGCCGCGGGCAGGCTGACCGGCAGGTTCACCGGCAGATGCAGCGAGTCGAGGTCGAAACGCTGTCCGATCTCCTCGCTAGGCGGTTTGCCGGCCAGCACGGTCAGCGCATCGCGTTGCTGCGCCAGTTGCTTGCGCAGCGGCGGCAGGACCTGCTGCGCCTGCCCCAGCGCGGCCTCCTGTGCCGCCACGTCGGCGCCGGCCGCCTGCCCCAGGCCTTGTTGCTTGCGCAGGATCGCCAATAGTTCGCGTTCGATCTCCACGGTTTCCTCGGCCACCGCGATCTGGCCGCGCAGCGATGCCTCCTGGATCGCGCCGGCGACGACGTTGGACGTCAGGGTCACCCAGCTCGCTTCCAGGGCATAGCGCTGACTGTCCGCCTGCGCCTGCAGGGATTCCACGGCACGTGCATTGGCGCCGAACACGTCCGGCACGAAGGAGACGTTCAACTGCGGCGTGATCAGGCTGTAGTACGGGGTTCCGCCGGCTGATACCGGCGAAAGCGCGGCGAGCGGCGTCAGCGCCCGCAGCCCGGCGAGTTCAACCGCGGCGGATGGATAATAGGACCCGCGCTGGGCGGCGACATTTTCCACCGCTTGCCGCAGCGCCGCCTGGGCGGCGGGCAGCGTCGGATTGGCCGCAAGCGCCTGCCGGACCAGATCGTCCAGCGGCCGGGAGCCGAACAGGTGCCACCAGTCGGCGGCGATGTCCTGGCCGGGAACGAAGTGCTGCGCGGCGCCTTTCGGCACGTCCGTGGCCGTGGTCGGCGGCAGCGTGGGCTCGGACGTGTAGCCGGCAACGGCGGGCGCCGGCGGCGGCTTGAAGTCCGGGCCAACCGCGCAGGCAGTCAGCGGCAGCAGCAGCAGAAACCATCGGATCACAGGCGTCACTCGGCCGGCTCCAGGCTGTCAGGCGCTTCCAGCATGACGGGCACCCGGCGGGAGAACAGGTCGATCAGCACCGGGAGTATGACCAGGATCAGCACCGGCGCCAGGATGATCCCGCCGACCACCACCAGGGCCAGCGGCTTCTGCACCTGGGAGCCGATCCCGTTCGACACCGCCGCCGGCAGCAGGCCGACGCAGGCGACTACGCAGGTCATCAACACCGGCCGCATCTGGATTTCACAGGTCCGCACGATCGCCGTCACGCGATCGCTGCCGTTTTCCAGCGCCCGGTTATAGGCCGTCAGCATCAGGATCCCGTCCATCGCCGCGATCCCGAACAGCGCCACGAACCCGATCGCCGCCGACACGCTGAACGGCGTGCCAGTTACATACAAAGCGAAAATCCCGCCGATCAGCGCCATCGGGATCACGCTCGCCGCCAGCAGCATATCGGTGACCGATCCGAAATTCACGAACAGCAGCAGGCAGATCAAGGCGATCGCCAACGGCACCACGATGGCCAGCCGAGCGACGGCTTCCTCCAGGTTGCCGAATTCGCCAACCCATTCGAGGTGATAGCCACCGGGGATCGCGACGGCTTCATCCACCTTCTTCTGCGCTTCCAGGACGGTCGTCCCCAGATCGCGGCCGCGCACGCTGAACTTGATCGGGATGTAGCGCTCCTGCCCTTCCCGATAGATGAACGAGGCGCCCGAGGTCAGTTTCACCGTGGCGACGTCGGTCAACGGGATCGGGATCACGCCATTGCCGTTCGGGGTGGGGGCGCCGATCATGATGTGGCGGATCGCGTCCAGGCTGTCGCGATACCGCGGTGCCAACCGCACCATGATGGGAAAGTTGCGGTCGGAGCCTTCCTCATACAGGTTGCCGGCCGCCTGGCCGCCGATTGCCGCCTGCACGGTCGTGTTGATGTCGCCGGGCGCCAGGCCATAGCGCGCCGCCTTGACGCGATCCACGTCGATGCGCACCGTCGGCTGCCCCAGGGAGGAAAACACGCCCAGGTCGGCGATGCCGGGTACCGTCGCCATGACGTCCTTGATCTTGTTCGCCGTGTTCTCCAGCGTCAGCAGGTCGCCGCCGAACAGCTTGACCGAGTTCTCCCCCTTCACGCCGGACGCGGCTTCCTCGACGTTGTCCTCGATGTACTGGGAGAAGTTGAAATCGACCCCCGGGAATGTGTCCTGCAGCTTCCGCGTCATGGCTTCCGTCAGCGTCTCCTTGTCGATGCCGTGCGGCCAGGAGTCGAACGGCTTCAGCGGCACGAAGAACTCGGCATTGAAGAAGCCGGTGGCATCGGTGCCGTCGTCGGGGCGGCCGTGCTGGGACACGACGGTGACGACCTCGGGGAAGGATTTCAGGATCGCGCGCATCTGGTTGACATAGCCGTTACTGTCCTGCAGCGAGACCGATGTGGGCATCGTCGCGCGCACCCACATGTTGCCCTCCTCCAGCTTGGGCAGGAATTCCATCCCCAGCGTGCGCATGGCCAACCCGGCGCTGAGCAGCAGGCACAGCATCAGGCCCAGGGTCAGCACCCGGTTTGCCAGGGCGAACCGCACCACCGGCCGGTACAGCCGGTGCAGCAGGCGGACCGGCGGTGTGTCATTCTCGGTTTCCTGCGCGCGCAGCAGCAGGCCGCACAGCGCCGGCGTGACGGTGAACGTGGCGATCAGGCCGCCGGCAATGGCATAGGCGTAGGTGCGCGCCATCGGGCCGAAGATATGACCTTCGATGCCGCTCATGGTGAACAGCGGCACGAAGCCGGCGATGATGATCGCCGCGGAGAAGAAGATGCCGCGGTTCACCTCGATCGCGGCGTTGCCGATCACGGCGAACTTGCCGCCGAGTTCACTGACGACGCGGGAACGATGCAGCGCCACCGAGGTGGCAAACCGTTTTGCCGGCGGCTGCGACAGGCGGCGGACGACGTTTTCGACCAGGATGACGGTGGCATCGACGACCAGGCCGAAATCGATCGCGCCGACGGAGAGCAGGTTTGCCGACTCGCCGGTGACCAGCAGCAGCGTGATGGCGAACGCCAGCGCGAACGGGATGGTGGCCGCGGTGATGCAGGCGGCGCGCAGGTTGCCCAGGAACACCCATTGCACCAGGAAGATCAGGATGATGCCCTCCACCATGTTGTGCAGCACGGTGTGGGTGGTGACGTTGATCAGGTCGGATCGGTCGTAGATACGCTCGATCCGCACGCCGGGCGGCAATATGCCGGAATGGTTGATCCGGTCGATCAGCGCCTCCACCCGCCGGATGGTCGGCAGGCTTTCGGCGCCGCGGCGCATCAGCACGATGCCTTGCACGATGTCGTCGGTATCATCCTGTCCGGCGATGCCCAGCCGCGGCAGGTGACCGACCTCCACGCGGGCGATGTCGCGCACAAAGACCGGGGCGCCGTTATTTTGCGATACCATCGTATCGGCGATCTGGTCGACGGAATGGATCAGGCCGATGCCGCGCACCACGGCGGACTGGGCGCCGAAATTCACCGTCTGGCCACCGACGTTGATGTTGGCGTTGTTCAGCGCCGTGATCACCTGCGGCACCGTCAGGTCGTAGCTTTGCAGCTTCCGCTGGTCGATGGTGACGTCATAGGCCTTGGTCTTGCCGCCCCAGCCATTCACATCGACGACGCCCGGAACCGCCTTGAAGCGGCGTTCAAGCATCCAGTCCTCGATCGTCTTCAGGTCCATGACCGAGTAGCCGGGCGGCCCGACAACGCGATAGCGCATGATCTCCCCGACCGGACTTTCCGGTGAGATCTGCGGCGTGGCGCCGTTCGGCAGCGGCGGCAGCTGCGACAGGCGGTTGGTCACCCATTGCTCGGCCTGCTGATAGGTGAAGTCGTAGGTGAACTGCACCTTGATGTCGGACAGCCCGAACAGCGAAATCGTCCGGATCGCGGTGACATTGGGAATCCCGGCCATCTGGATCTCGACCGGGATCGTCATGTAGCGTTCCATCTCCTCAGCCGACTGGCCGGGGCTTTGCACGATGATATCGACCAGCGGCGGCACCGGGTCCGGGTACGCCTCGATATTCAGGTTGCGGAATGCGATGGCGCCGCCGGCGAACACGGCCAGCATGACGATAAGGACCAGAATCCGCTGCTTCAGCGCCGCGGCGATGAGGGCGTTCATCGGGCGTTGCTCCGCTCAGTCGCCGATGACGGCGCGATCGATGAACACGGCACCGGATGTCACCACCGAGTCCCCGGCGTGCAGCCCGTCCAGCACCTGCACAATGCCGTCGCGCGTGTAGCCCGCCCGGATGGGACGGATTTCCAGTGTCCTGGTCTTCGGGTGCGCGACCCAGACATGGGCCGCCTCCCCCTCATACACCACCGCGCGTTCCGGCACGGCGGCACTGTTTCTGGCATTGCTGATAATGATGCGGAAGCTGGCGAACATTTCCGGCTTCAACATACCGCCGGGGTTGTCCAGTTCGGCCCGTACCGGCAGGCGATGCGTGGTGGCATCGATCGAAGCGCCGACATATGCCAGCCTGGCGCGAAAAACCTGGCCGGGATAGGCGAGCAGATGGACCTCGATGGGATCGCCGACGTGCAGGAATGGCGCGTCTTCCTCACGTGCGTTGGCCACCAGCCATACCTTTGACAGGTCGCCGATCATGAACACCGGCGTGGACGCGCCGGAGGATGCGCTGATGATGTTCTGGCCAAGCCCGACCTGACGTTGCACGACGGTGCCGCCGATCGGTGCGCGCACCATGGTGTCGGCATCCAGCTTCAACGGATCGGGCGCACGCTCGATGGCGTCGATGTCGGCGTCGCTCTTGCCCAGGATGCGCAGGCGGGAGCGCACCGCGCTCAGGGCGATCTGCGCGCTGTTGAGGCCGCCCTGCGCCGTTGCCAGATCAACCTGTGCCTGTTGCCAGTCCTTCAGCGCCGCACCCTGCGCCTGGTACAGCGCGTGCTGGCGCTTCTCATTGGTTTCTGCCAGCGACAACTGGGCGCGGGCTGTCCTCAGGCCGGAGGCTGCGACGATCAGATCGTTTTGGGCCTGCGCCAGCTCGGTTGCCTGGACGGCGAACAGCGGGTCGCCGCGCCGCACCGTGTCGCCGGCGCGGGCGAACAGGCGCGTCACCCGACCGGTGTAGGGGGAGAAGACCGGGGTCACGAGGTCATCATCGATGGCGATCTTGCCTTCGGTTTCTGCGACGTTCCGAAATGGCCGGACCTGGACCGGTTCGATCCTGAGTGCCGCCCATTGCCGGTCTGTCACCCGGAACGCCTTGACGTCCGCCGTTCCCGGAGCGGCGGCTTGCGCAGCAGCGGCCGGGGTTTCCAGCCCCAACCATCGTCGCACCGCCGGGCCGGCCACGAAAACCACCAGCACACCCGCCAGTACGACGACAACCACACCCAGTTGCGTCAGGCGCGGCAGCCGCCGGCCGGCCGAACCGGGCCGGGAGTCAGCATCGCGATCCATTGCCGGCTCCGGCGACCTGGCCGAGGCTCCGTCGTCCATGCGTTCCCCAAATAACCGCTGTGCCTGTTCAGGATGCAGGTTAAGACGACAAGGATCGGTCGGTTCCACCCACGAAAGACTTCAATAGGCGAGCAGACGAGCCGTGTCGCTGGATCGAACGTTACAAAATGCTAAAGGAGGCCAGGAACCGCATCGCTGACATTTCAGGCTGCGCCGGGCAACCGATTGAGCCCGGCACGATGACCGTGGTCCGACCCATTCACCGGGTTTGCCATGGCGGTATCATCGTTAGGATGCGCGCGGCCGACCCGCCAACCCTGCGTTTGCCGGTCGGCCGTGATGGAAGCCGGCTTCACATCAGGTGGCGTCGGAAGAACGCCGTGGTCGGGTCGTACGACGTGGCCGATGCGCGGGTGGCGTTGTCGATGTAGAGCAATTCCAGCGTGCCGCCGGCGTTACGGTAGTTCCGGGCGAAACGCTCCGGTTCATTGACGACGCAGTCGCCTTCGGGGTCACGGTAATCGTGCTGCGGGTCCGGCTGCCCCTGAATCCACAGCGCCGGCGGCAGCGAAACCTTCTCCTCCCGTTCCAGGATCAGCATCGGGTTGCCCTCCGCCATCGCGGCGGTCGTCTTCCAGTACAGGTCGTGGCGGTCCGGGATGTCACTGACCCAGGCGGGCGGGCTGCCGGAGTCCCGCAGCCGGACGGCGTTGTGGTAGCGCGACAGCGGATTGATCACCGGCCACTGCATCACCACAGCCTGCACGGAGGCATCGACGGCCGCGTCACCCGGCGTCGGGAACGCGGTGTAGCGGGCATCGTCCGGCCGCATCGCCGCCAGCATGGCCAGATGCCCGCCGCTGCTCTGGCCGGACAGCCCGACCTTATCGGCACGCAGATTGAGCCGGGCGGCGTGCGCCTTCAGCCAGCGGATCGCATAGTTGATGTCGATCAGGGACGTCGGGTAGCCCTGCCCGGCATGGCGGAAGTTCAGCGCCGCGACCGCGAAGCCGGCGCGCACCAGCGTCAGGTCGCGGGGTTCGCAATCCTTCAGGTCACCGTTGCACCACGCACCGCCATGCAGATCGACGACCAGGGGCACCGGCTCGGCGGTGACCGGCATGAACAACCGCAGCCGCTGCGGGCCATCGGCGTGTTCGATGTAGTCGAAGTCGGCGACGGTGTAGTCGAATGGCTGGCTGCTCATGTGGACGCTCCCGTTTATCTTGCGTCACTGTAGGGCCGCGTCGCAGGTCGGGACAACCGCCGATCCTGCCGCCCGATTGCGTTGACAGGGTGCAAGAAAGCCTGCCCTTAATCCTGGCAAAAGGGGGAAACCGGATGCGGGTGGACGCCGATATCGCGGTGGTGCGCCATGAACTGACGAACGCCATGCTCGCCAGCCTGCCTGGCGTGGGCGCGGCGGGCCGCGGTGGCTTCCGAGGCCGCCGCCCCCCTAAGGGCCGCTCCAAGGGCGGCCCCTGGAGCGGCCCCCGGGACGACATCGAAGGCGACGTAATATGCCGACCGCCTTGGTGTCGTGGATGCGGCCCTGGCGCCATGGCGCGAAGCAGTCGGCGCGGATGCCGTGCTGCCGCGGCCGGACCGCCACGGGACACCGGCCGGCACAATCACGATCGGCGCGACTGGGGGAATGCATTGAAATGAAGAGAAGAAGCTTCATGGCCGCGGCGACATCCGCGGGCGTTGCGGCATCTCTGCCGCGCCCGGCCCGGACCGCCACACCACCCATCAGGATCGGCGTACTGACCGACATGAACGCCGGCGCCGCCGACATGAGCGGCGCCGGATCGGTCACCGCCGCTCGGCTTGCCATCGCCGATGCCGGGGGCAGCGCGCTGGGGCAGCCCATCGAACTGGTTTTCGGCGACCATCAGATGAAGCCCGACGTCGGCGGCATGATCGCGTCCAAGTGGTACGATACCCAGGGCGTCGACCTGATCGCCGACGTACCGTTCTCGGCGGTGGGGCTGGCCGTGCAGGGCATCGCGCGGCAGAAGAAGAAGTTGCTGATCGTTTCCGGCACCGGTGCGGATGAATTCACCGGCAAACTATGCTCCCCATACGGGATGCAATGGACGTTCGACAGCACGGCACTGGCAAACGGAACCGCCTCTACCCTGTTGGCCCGTGGTGCAAAGTCGTTCTACTTCATCACCCCCGATTACGCCTTCGGCCACTCGATGGAGCGTGTGGCGACCGCCCTGGTCAAAGCGAAAGGCGGCACCGTTGCGGGCCATTCGATCTATCCGTTCGGCACGCCGGACATGAGCAGCTATCTGCTGGCCGCCCAGGCATCCGGTGCCGACGTGATCGCCATCTCGGGTGGGCCACCCGACAACATTAACTGCGTCAAGCAGGCGGCATCCTTCGGCATCGGCCGCGGCAGGCAGCAGCTCGCCGCGATGCTGGCCTTCATCAACGACATCCACGCCATCGGCCTGCCGGTGGCACAGGGCCTGGTGCTGACGACCGCCTTCTACTGGGACCGTGACGACCGCACACGCGCGTGGTCGGCGCGGTTCCACAAGGCAGCCGGCAAGATGCCCAGCATGACCCAGGCGGGCGTCTATTCGGGCGTCCTGCACTATCTGAAGGCGGTGCAGGCAACCGGCACGCGGGACCCGGATGCGGTCGCAGCAAAAATGCGGGCGACGAAGGTGGACGACATGTTCACCCAGGGCGGCGTACTGCGCCCCGATGGCCTGATGGTGCACGACCTGCTGCTGGTCCGGGCAAAGCCTCCCGCGCAGTCTAAAAGCGCATGGGACCTGTATGAGATCCTGTCCCGCATCCCGGGGTCGGAGGCGTTTCCAGCGCTGAAAGCGGAGGGATGTCCCCTGGTCCCTGGCTGACCGCCACCTGATCCAAACACGCCAGGCGATCCGAACAACCGGAGAGGTCGTGCGTTGTCCGAGCCCGCCGCCCGACCGATGCTGTCCGGGATGTCCCGATCCCGCTTTCAGCTTGGTGCCGTCCTGGGGGTCAACCAGACCCTGTCCTGGGGCATGACGTTCTATCTGCCGGCCATTGTCGCCGGGCCGGCCGCCGAATCGCTCGGGCAGACACCGTTCCGGGTGCTGGGCGCGTTTTCCTGGTCGCTGCTGGTATCCGCCTTCTTCGCCCCGCATGTCGGCCGCTGGATCGACCGGCATGGCGGACGCGGCTCGCTGCTTGCCAGCGTCATCGTCATGGCCGCCGGCCTCGCGGTCCTCGGCGTCGGGCAGAACCTGGCGTTCTGGTTCCTGGGCTGGACGATCATCGGCGCGGGCATGGCCATGGGACTGTATGACGCGGCCTTTGCGACGGCGGGCGGTCTGCTGGGACAGGACGCCGGACCAGTCATCACCGGCATCACCCTGGTGGCCGGCTTCGCCAGCACGCTGTTCTGGACGCTGGGATCGCTATTGATCGCCAGCCTGGGGTGGCGCGGGCTGCTGCTGGCCTATGCCGGGGGCATGCTGCTGGTCAACCTGCCCATGGTCTGGCTGCTGGTGCCGCCGGCGCCGCCGCGGCCACGGTCGGCCGAGGTGAATGGCCCGCGTCCGCCGGGCCATGCCCGGACCGTCGCGCTGGTGGCCGGCTTTTTCGCCGTGCGGTGGTTTCTAACCTCGGCCATCGCGGTGAATGTCCTGGACCTGTTCCGTGGCATCGGGCTGAGCGCGGCCGAGGCGATCGGCATTGCCGCGCTGGTCGGCCCCAGCCAGGTTGCCGGCCGTATCATGGAATGGCTTCTGGGCGGCCGCTTCGGCCTGCTGAACCGGGCCCGCGTGGCCGCCCTGCTGTATCCGCTTGGCGCGGTGCTGTTGTTGGCCGGCGGACCGTACGCGGCCGCCGGCTTCGCCGTGCTGTATGGCATGAGCAACGGCATCATGACGATCAACCGGGGCACCCTGCCCCTTGCCCTGTTCGGCGCCCAGGGCTACGCGCGCATCCTGGGCTGGTTGGCGGTTCCGGTGCAGCTTGCCCAGGCGATCGCGCCGAGCGTGACCGCGCCGCTGGTGGATATGCTGACGGCGCAGCAGGTGCTGCTGCTCTCGGGCGCCGCGGCGGGGGTCGCGGCCCTCTTCCTGCTGCCGCTGCGGCTGCCGGGCAAATCGAGGGCCTGAGGTTCGGCTGGCTGGCTGCTATATCAACCGATAAGCCTTTGTTGTAACCAGGATATTGTTTGGAATATAAGCCCCCGGCGCCACCAATTCCCGGTCGAACAGCGGCTTGCCCGTCCTCCAGCGACCTGGCTTGCCGCGACCATGGCAAAGCGACCCGTTATCTACCCCGCAAGTGAGCGGCTGGCGGCTTCGGTCGCGTCGTCAAGCCACAGCGCAGGTGTAACCCTATGCGTCCCGCACCATCGCCAGGAATGTCTGCAGCGCCGGTATGACCACTTCCGGCGCATCCTCCTGAATGTAGTGCCCTGCCCCCGGCACCTGCACCACCGGGGCGTTCGGCCACAGCCCTTCAAAATCCGCCAGGGCCAGGCCGGGCGGGATGGCACGGTCGAGCATGCCTTCGATCATGATCGCCGGCTTGGCCTTCAGCGCCGGAACGCCCGGCGCACCTTCGCGCACGAAATCCCTGATCCGGCCCAACGCCAGGTCCAGCGGGAACTCGATCGCGCCCTTGCAATCTTCCGGCGTGGCGAAGGGCGCGGCATAGGCCTGTATGAACGTGGGGTCGACACGGTCCAGTCGTTCGAGCCCGACAATCTGCATCACCGACAGCACGGTGGAGCCCAAATTCGACAGGACCGCCTGCGTGCGGCCGGTGGGAAGACCCTCCCGGATCCAGCGGAACCAGGGCGTTTCCAGCGGGTTCGGCAGATCCCGCCGGCCCGCGGCGCCGTAGCCGACAACGGTATTCATCAACACCAGGCTATGGATGCGGTCGGGATTGCGCACCGCGTAGCCAATCCCGATCGGGCCGCCCCAATCCTGCATGACCAGCGTGATGTCGCGCAGATTGAGCACATCGATCAGGGCCGCCAGATTGGCGACATGGGTCCGCAGCGTGTATTCGCGATCGGCCGGCGTTTCACTCTTGCCGAAGCCCATATGGTCCGGCACTACCACCCGGTGCGTCGCGGCCAGCGCCGGGATGAACCGGCGCCAGATATAGCCCCAGGTCGGCTGCCCATGCAGCAGCAGAACCGGCCGTCCCAGACCTTCATCGATGTAGTGCTGACGAAATCCGGCGGTCTGGTTGAAATGCGGCCGGAACGGCCACGTGCCGTCAAAATCGGCGTGCTCGGCGATCATCCTCGCGTTCTCCCCACGGCGCTCAGGGGCTATCCAGGATCGAGCGGACCCGAACCGCAAGTTCCGCACGCTTATAGGGCT
>DAICYU010000729.1 GCA_027311485.1 Acetobacteraceae bacterium | reverse complement strand
TAAGCCTCCAGCCGCACCGTCTGATGCTGCGCCCGCGCGAAGGACGTGACCTGAGACTGGTTTCCTTTCACGTCACGATCGCGCCCGATACGACGCTCGCCTGGTCCCATGATGTTGCGGGCAATGCGATTGCGACCGCCAGTTTTCACGCGATGACCGACCATCTCTCGATCGACAGCAGCACTGTACTCCAGCTCGATGCCGCGCGCTGGCCAGTTTTCGATATCGCGGCCTCTGCCATTTTCTACCCTTTCCGATATTCCGAGGAGGACTGGACGGATCTTGGTGCCTTGGCGGTTCAGCAATATCCGGATGCAAAGGCGGCGGTGCGTGCCTGGGCTCAGGCGTTCGTCCGCGGTAATCCGACCGATACCCTGTCCCTGTTGAAGGATCTCAATGCCGGGATCCCGGCATGGGTCTCCTATGAGAGCCGGGACGATGAAGGCACGCAGACACCCACGCAAACCCTGGAACGTCGCCGAGGCTCATGCAGGGATCTTGCGGTCCTCCTCGCCGAGGCGGCCCGCAGCCTTGGCTTCGGCGCGCGGATCGTTTCCGGCTACCTCTACAACCCCGACCAGACTGCCGCGGTACCAGGGCTTGCGCGAACAACGCATGCCTGGGTGGAAATCTATGTGCCCGGCGCGGGCTGGATCACCTTCGATCCGACGAACGCCGCCGTCGGCGGCGGCAATCTGGTCCCCGTCGCGGTCGGCCGCGATATCCGGCAGGTCACACCGGTCGCCGGCAGCTTCGTCGGCATGAGCGACGCCTTCCTGGACATGTCGGCGGAGGTTTTCGTGACATCCTGACGGTATGGAATGTGACGGCTCGATCGCGGCCCGCGAAGCAGCGGCGGTCGTTTGGGTCCGAGATCCGGTCAGGATAGAAGTTGCCGTGAAGGCGGGGCGGCCGCGCGCCGCATCAAGACGACACCAGCGGCCCGGCCGTTTTAAACACGGTTAATCTTTCGGGCAACTGGTATTAGGGACTGTCATGAAGACAGTCCGGCGGTTCGGCCGAGAACGGACCGAGGTGGGGATCGAAGCGGAACAGCGTCGCGCAGTAAGGGCATAGGATCGTGTCCTGGGCTCCCATTTCGATGTAGACATGCGGGTGGTCCTGCGGCGGCGTTACGCCGATGCATAGAAATGACCTCGCACCGATGCGGATCTCCGCCAGACCTTGATCGTTCCGGAATCGCGGCAAGCGGCCCGGCATGGGTCGGGTTGCGCCACCTGGCATCGGCCAGTCGTCGGACGGGGGCGATGCATCCTCCGCCTCAATGTCTCTCGCCAGTGCTGCGGTCAGTTCCGCCGGGTCGATGCGGGCCACTTCGCCAGATTCGCCGGCGCCGAACCGGATATGAGTCGCCACTCGTCGGTAGCGTGTGGCCGATTGGGCTTCCAGCACTTCCTCGTCGGTCTCGACCAGGTACTGCCCGGCGGCTTGCGTGCCATCCAAGCCGGTGATGCGGAAGGGATGCCGGAATACGACGGTTTCATTAGTTATTCGTATTGTCATGACGACCTCGATCAGTGCTGCGGCGGCAGGGACCCGCGTCATGGCGACGCGCTCAACCGGGACGCCGGACGTTCGGATGCCGGTTCGTGCCGTCGAAAAGGAAACCGACGGCGACACAGCGGGATTCAATTCAAGCGTATAATACGCCTCCCCTGAAGCACCAGCGGTAGACTCGGAATCTACTCATTGATCCGAGTGCTGGGAGAGTTCGCCCAGCGGCCAGAACTTCCTGATCGCTTGCCGCCTAAGCTTTGTTCCAAAGCGATCTGCGTAGCTGGGCATTCCGACGCTGAGTAGTTTCCGAGTCTATCGCCCAGGACCGCTGGGGATCACCATGAGTCTGTCGATGGTCATGGTCGGATGCGAGGCCGGCCATGCTTCGTGCGCCGCAGCATCAATATCAAGCGTGAGTAAGGAGTATTATCCCAGCGATGCCACGGCTCGTTCCAGAGCTTTTCTTCCTTCTCATGACCGCCATCGCAACGCATCTGGTCATTTCTTTTTTGCAGACACTGATGCACTACAAGCTTGGCCACCACCCGATGGGAGGGAAATTCTTCCGCAACCACGTCAATTTTCATCATGCCTATTATTCCAAGGACCACCTGGTATCACAGAGATACAGAGGAAAAGAAGGAAACAACACGCCGTTTTTCTTCATTCCCCTCGGTCTAGTCGGAGCTTGCAGTTATTTTATC
>DAICYU010000728.1 GCA_027311485.1 Acetobacteraceae bacterium | reverse complement strand
TCTTCTGCGGCTCGCGCCCCTTGGCGATGAGCTGGTTGATGGTCGGCATGGACCTCTTTCTCTTCTCCGTTCGCGCTTACCAAGATCGCGGGATGGCCACCGTTTAACAGGCAACACCCGCCGGCATGGGGCGACCCATCCTGCGGGAGTGACTGAGGCAGACGGCCTAGGCCCCGACTGGGACGGCACCGTGTGCAACATTGACCTGCGAACCGGCGGCCGCCCCTTCCGGATGTATCCGGTAACCCAGGGTCGGCCGAGGGCGCGATCCTTAGAAGCCTGATTTCCGCGAGTCAAGCGCCTACCGGCCGCCATGCGGCGTT
Organism: Acetobacteraceae bacterium; assembly: GCA_027311485.1. Taxonomy (GTDB): domain Bacteria; phylum Pseudomonadota; class Alphaproteobacteria; order Acetobacterales; family Acetobacteraceae; genus Rhodopila. The sequence goes on along the minus strand of DAICYU010000728.1, from coordinate 1,879 downwards.
AATTTGAAAACCCGGTGACCATCGATCGTGCGACGATCCCCATCCCACCTGGGCTTTGGCCCAACGGAATCGGCCCAAAGGCGGCAGCCATGGCTATCCCCACGCGGGCGCGCCGGCGATGATTCCAGCCCACCGGGTTCCGGACGGCTGCTGGCCGAGGCGCCCACGATTGGCTACAGCGTGCACAACCACCAACGGGGCAGCCTTTTATATGTGCGGTATCGCGGGACTGATCCTTTCCTCCGGCGCCCAACCACCGGATCCTGGCATGCTGTCCACGCTGATCAATGCGCTGCGTCATCGCGGTCCGGATGGCACCGGGCACGCGGTGACCGGACGGGTGGCGCTGGTGCACAACCGGCTGGCCATCATCGACCTGGTCAGCGGCGATCAGCCGTTTTCGGCCGGCCCGGCGACGCTGGTCGCAAACGGTGAGATCTACAATTACCGCGAACTGCGCGAGACGCTGCCGGACGTGCATTTCGCCACCAACAGCGATTGCGAAGTGCCGCTGCACCTGTGGCTGCGCGACGGGGTGGACTACGCCCGCCAGCTCCGCGGCATGTACGGGATCGCCATCCACGAAAGGGTTCGACGCAGCGTCACCCTCTCCCGCGATCCATTCGGCATCAAGCCGCTGTACTTCGCACAGATCGCCGACGGCCTGGCCTTCGCGTCGGAGCCGCAGGCGCTGCTGGAGGCAGGGCTGGTGCAGCGCGCGGTGCGACCGGCCGCCGTCGAGGAACTCCTGCAACTCCAGTTCACCACCGGCGCCGACACCGTGTTTCAGGGCATCCAGCGGCTGCTGCCGGGGGAAACGCTGACCTGCGCCGAAGGCCATATCCTCGACCGAAGCCGGATCAATCCGATCCCCGCCGCGCCGCCCGAGGACATCGACGAGAGTACCGCCCTGCGCCGGCTGGACCGGGCGTTGACCGAAAGCGTCGACCTGCACCAGCGCAGCGACGTGCCATACGGCATGTTCCTGTCCGGCGGCATCGACAGCTCGGTGCTGATCACCCTGATGGCGCGCCTGAACCAACAGCCGGTGCTGGCGTTCACCGCTGGCTTCGACGCACCCGGCGCAGTCGATGAGCGTGAGCAGGCCGCCGCCATCGCCCGCGCGGTCGGGGCAAAGCACGAGTCGATCGAAGTGACCGAGGCCATGGTCTGGCAGCACCTGCCGGAAATCGTCGCGGCAATGGACGACCCAACCATGGACTATGCCATCATCCCATCCTGGTTCCTCGCCCGCCGCGCTCGGCAGGACGTGAAGGTGGTCCTGACCGGGGAAGGTGGCGATGAAATATTCGGCGGCTACAAACGCTACCGGCAGGCCACGCTGCCGTGGTGGCGTGGCGGCAAGACGATGTGGGCCGCCGGCAGCTTCGACAAGGTGCCAGTGCTGCGCACCCGGCCCTCCACCTGGCGGGACGGCATGGCGGCGGCGCAGATGCGTGCCGCCGAGGGCGGTCGGTCGCCGCTCATGGCAGCCCAGGCACTGGACATGACGGACTGGCTGCCACACGACCTGCTGCTGAAGCTGGACCGGTGCATGATGGCGCACGCGGTGGAAGGGCGGACCCCGTTCCTGGACCAGGGCGTGATGGAGGCCGCGTTCCGGCTGCCCGATTCGATGAAGATGCGCGGGCCAATGGGCAAATGGATCCTGCGCAAGTGGCTGGAGGCAAATCTGCCGGCCGCGCAGCCGTTCGCGCCAAAGACCGGATTTACCGTGCCAGTCGGCGCCTGGATCAAGGCACAGGGCACCCGGCTGGGACCGCTGGTCGCGGCGCAGCCAGGGGTGGCGGAAATTGCCCACCCCGATCGGGTGGAGGCGCTGTTCCGCGATATCCGGCGGTGGCGCCACGGGTTCGCA
>DAICYU010000727.1 GCA_027311485.1 Acetobacteraceae bacterium | reverse complement strand
GACATTATATCTTTAAATCAGTATCCTATACGCATTTTCAAAGTCGAATATCCGGGCGGCCAGCCGTGGTCCGCCAGCGGCGGTTGAACGGCTATCGGGCGTCGCTGATTGGTGAGCGACCCAACATCGCCCTCAGGCGGCATCGCAGCCACGGTCGTCGTCCGATGGCCTACGGCAACACGGCAAGGCGGGAATCGCCGTTGCGGAACATCGCGTTCTCGTTCATCCAACCGCGATTGACGGGAGGCCCCGCTTTGGACCGGCCGCCCCCCGAGGACAGGTCTCCATGGGCCGAGTCCTGGGGACAACCCCCTGGGACTTGGCTAAGGAGCGCCACCTTTGGCGGCCGATCGGTCAGAACGCGGTGATCCACCGGGCGACGGAGGCTTTGAGAACATGCGACGGATGATCTTGCCGGCTATCAGCGCCATGCCGCCCCCACCGGGCATGGCACCGGCCATGGCACCGAATATCGGGCGCTGTACATGACAGCCGCAGGCTGGATCATCACCGAGGGCTACGCGGGACTTCGCTCCCAGGCGTTGGGTCTGGCCGAAGCCGCCGGGCTGTCGACCGATCTGCGGGAGCTGAAGCCGGATGCCCCCTGGAAGTGGATCGCCGCCAAGTTCTGGCCGAACCCCTTGATCGCGGTGAAGGAGGCGGTGAAGGCGCCCTTGCCGCCGTTTGCGATCGGCTGCGGCGGCATGGCCGGCGCTGTTCTTGCGGCGCTGCGGCGCAACGCCCTGCCCGTGGTACAGGTGCAGAATCCGCGCATGGATATTCGCCGCTTCGACCTTATCATTGCCAACCGCCATGACGAGTTGACCGGGCCGAACGTCTTCGTGGTACGCACCGCGCTGCATCGCGTCACGCCCGAACGTCTGGCGGTGGAGGCAGACATCTGGCGGCCTCGTCTCGCGCATCTGAAACGGCCGCTGGTTGCGGTGCTGCTGGGCGGCAGCAACGGGCGCTACCGCCTGGACCGGGAGGTCGGCGCGAGGCTGGCCGCCGAGCTGGCTGCCATGATTCGTCGCGACAACGTCGGCATCGCCATTACGCCATCCCGCCGGACCGATCCGGCGGTGACCGCCCTGATCCGCGACGCACTGCAACCCCTCGGCGGCTGGGTCTGGGACCTTACCGGGGAGAACCCCTATTTCGGCATGCTGGCGCTGGCCGATATGATTGTCGTGACACAGGAAAGCGTGTCGATGATATCCGAGGCGGCAGCCACGAAGGCCCCGGTGATGTTCGCGCCACTGCCCGGATCATCGCGCCGGCAAGGCATCTTCCTGAAGACCATGATGCAGGACGACCGCATCCGTCCGTTCCAGGGCCGCTTTGCCACATGGAACGTAACACCGCTGAACGATACCCCGGGCGCCGCCGCCGAGATGCGCCATCGCCTGCGACTATAGGAATGTAAATGCTGCAAATTCAGACATTTGACGCGCGTTCTGGTGGTAATGTCACCTACAAGGCCCTGGCGCATCCGCTGACTGCCGAGGCGATCGCCGGCCTGTGTGCTCACCTGGAACCACCGGTTGCCCTGTACGATCCGGACAACATCGCCGATGCGCTGGCGGCGCTGTATCCCACCACCTTCGACAGCCTGTTCGTTCACGACACTGCCGCGGTCGGGCAAATCCGCGCAGGCCTGACCGCTCGGCCATTGACTCAGCTTGCGGCATCGGGCGCACGCACGGTGCTGATCGCTGCCTTCGACGCCGCGCGGATCGAGGCACGCATCGCCCATATGCTGCCACACGGCGTACGGCTGCTGACGCTGGACGCCGCCCGCTTGCCCGACAGCATGTTAAGCAACCGCGCCAAGTATCTGGACAGGCTTAATTTCGCCACAAATTTTGCCTTCTTCCGTGACGCCGAGGGGCTTTCGACGCGTCTCGTCTCCGCCAACTATTGGGCCAATTACGGTGCCGGCTCGGTCCGCCTGTGGCTGCGGCTTTTCGACGCGGACGGCACCGCGCTGGCAACCTGGGAGCAGTCGCTGTGTCCGGGAGCCGGCGGGTTCAGCATCGATAGCCGGGAGATCCGGCGTCGTTTCGGCCTGGATGCCTTCACCGGGCAGTTGTTCCTGCACGCCATCGGCGTCGCCGGACATGACGTCGTCAAATATGCGCTCGACACCTACGCGTCGGACAATGGTGCGTCGCTGTCCTGCACGCATGATGCGAACGCCTGGCCGTCCGACCGTTACGCCGGGCTGCCCG
>DAICYU010000726.1 GCA_027311485.1 Acetobacteraceae bacterium | reverse complement strand
TCTCCCCAAGCTGCTCGAACAGGGCTTTCAGCGTTACCACGGGCGCCGGCGCTGCCGCCTTCTTCGGGGCAGGGGCTGCGGCTGTTCGGGTCGCGGCGCGCTTGGGTGGCGCTTTCTTCGCGGGCGCGGGGCGTTGGGCCATTTTCTGGGTCTCTCAATCGGCTGTGGAACGACTTCGCAAGATCATATTTGCCGCGTGCAGAGCAAGGATTTTTCCAACGACAACGATGCGGAAAGGGCCCGAGCCGTCGCCATCGCCTTCGGTTGCCGAACCGCCAACCCGGCGTTGGGCCACGGACAGCGGCGAAGCAAGGTGATCCGGCGGCGATTTGCGGCGGTTCTGCTGCCCGGGTGTGAGGACAATCGTCGCGCCGGCCTGTGCGGCGCCGCCCGGCGTGCGGGTCCCGACCATCAGCGCCGGAGTCGCACCGTCCAATCCCTCAGCGCGACCAATAACGCCGCGACGAACTCCCGTGTCTTCTCATCCGCTAGGTGTCCGTCGGCATCGAAACGGCTGCTTGCCTGGGCGATCATGACCTCGGGCCGATTCAGCACCAACCCATTGAGAAACACGAATATCTGTCGAAGATGATACTGTGCCCGCGCGGTGCCAAGCGCGCCTGGGCTTGCGCCCATGATGGCGACGGGTTTGCCGTCGAAGGGCTGCTCCGGCGGGCGGGAAGCCCAGTCGATGGCGTTCTTCAACATACCGGGCACCGAGTAGTTATATTCCGGCGTGGCAATCAGCACCGCGTCGGCGGCTTTCAGGCGCGCCCGCAAATGCTCCACCGCCGGCGGGTAGCCTTGTTGCTGCCGGACATCGTCATCATAGGGCGGGATCTCGCCGAGACCCTCGTAAATCTCGATCGCCATGCCCGCCGGCGCCAGTTCGCGCGCGGCCCGCAGTGCCGCAGTGTTGAACGAGCCCCGGCGCAGGCTGCCGGAAATGCCAAGAACCCGAATCGGTTGGCTGTCGGACATGGGCGAAGTGCCTTTCTGTTATCCATTGTGCGGGGCTGCGTGCCGGAACGCCGCAGACAACCACGTGCCGCAGACAGACCTGACCGCGGACAACCATGCTCCAGGCGCCATGGCGTTCAGCGGATCATGAACCAGCGTTCAGATTCGCTCAAGCCGACGGGTGCTCCGCAGCAAGGGGCGCGGTCATCCCGTTACTGTTGATACAATCATCGGCGGCGCCAAACGCCGAGGCTGGTCCAAACGTCCCGCTCAATGTGGCGCGCCGGTGGTGGTCAACCTGATGCCGCGGACCTCCTGCGGCGTGGGCGGGCGTGGCGGCGCGCCGAATTGGGTGATCCTGAGCCGGATGGCGACGCGGCCGTCGCGGATCGTGCCCGCCGGCACGGGCAGCGTATAGGTTCCGGCAGCGTGTCCCGCACGCACGCCGAACGGCGAAATCACGCCAAGCTCCTCACCCGCGGCGGTCGTGACATCAATCTCCTGGCCACGGGCGATCGTGCCGACCTGTACCTGAATCCATGCCATCTCACCCGCACGCAGCGGATGCGGCAGGGTCAAGGTCATCTCGTCGGCCGCCATCGCGCCGGCGTGCTGTGCAAGAAACGCAAGCAGCGCAAACGCGGTGGCGGCCCGACGCATCGCCGCTACAACGTTCCGATGGAGACGGCTTTGAGCATCGGCACCCGTCCGCCCTGGCCGTGTGCCGGCACGACGCGGATGGTCAGAGTCGCACTCTGGTTCGTTGCGCCCAGGGCGGTGAAGGCGTGCAGCGTCCTGGGCAGCGGGACGGCGAAGGTCGCATCCGCCGACATTTTCATGCCCGGCATCATGGAGCCGAAGAAGGCGATGGTGCCGGCGTAATAAGGGCTGTCGGCCGAGACCTGCGTGACCCCGGTGGGCGCATTCACCAGCACATCGAACTCGCGCGCGGTTGACGTTCCGCCGGGGCGGGGCAATGTGACGGCGGCCATCAGCGGCTGCGGAAGAGCGCCGGCCAGATGGCTGCGGATCATCGCGCCGGATAGCGTCACCGATCCGACATTGGCTCTGACCGCACCTTTGACAGGCGGCGCGGCCTTGCGGGCGGTGAGCGCGGTACCCGGTGCCTGGCCGGCGGGTTCGCCCGATCCTGGCTCATAGTCGTACCCGAACACATCGGTGCTGAGGAAATCGCCCGCCTTGGTCGGCCCGACATAGGTGCCGTTGCCGTTAACGTAGAACAGGAACGGCTCATTGGAGAGGGTGGCGAGATCCTGGCC
>DAICYU010000725.1 GCA_027311485.1 Acetobacteraceae bacterium | reverse complement strand
CCGCTGCCGCCGATGCGTCATCGGGCATTGACATATCCTTGCTTCGAGCAATGCCGGTGCAACGGCCCGACCCGGTCCGGGTTGCCGGCGTGCTGGTTGGCAACGCATGTTTGTCACCTGTGGACGACATATGCCGCGATCTGTCTGGAGCCGTTACCCCGTCTGGCCCCGTGACCCCGTCTGACCCCGTGACCCCGTCTGGCGCATGGCGGGTCCAACGCCCATAATTCGGGTATCACTTGAATGGAGGTCGGAATGCCGGCATCGGCGAAACTGGAACATCGTTCCCTGGGCCGCGGTGGCCTGTCCGTCTCGGCTGTCGGCCTGGGATGCATGTCGCTGTCCGGGATTTATGGCGCTGCCGACGACGCGGCATCGGAAGACCTGATCCGGCACGCGATCGACTGCGGCGTGGACCATTTCGACTCGTCGGATATGTATGGATGGGGCCATAATGAGCAGGTGCTGGGCCGAGCGCTGAAGGGGCGGCGGGACCAGGTGGTCGTGGCGACCAAGTTCGGGCAGACGCAGCGGCCGGGCCAACCGAATGGCGTCAATGGCCGGCCGGAGTATGTGATCGCGGCTTGCGAGGCGAGCCTGAAGCGGCTGGGGATCGAAGTCATCGATCTGTACTATCAGCATCGCGTCGATCCCGCCGTGCCGGTGGAGGACACCGTTGGCGCAATGGCTCAGCTGGTGAAGGACGGCAAGGTGCGCTTCCTCGGCCTGTCGGAAGCCGCGCCGGCGCGTATCCGCAGCGCCCACGCTGTGCACCCGATTGCCGCGGTACAGACCGAATACTCCCTTCTGTACCGGCAGGAGGCAGAGGAGACGCGGAAGACGACTGCAGAGCTGGGGATCGGCTTTGTCGCTTACTCGCCGCTGGGCCGCGGTTTCCTGACCGGGGCGATCAAGAGCTTCGCCGACGTCGACGGACGGCGGGCTGTGCATCCGCGCTTCCAGCAGGAAAATTTCGACCGGAATCGCGCTCTGGTGGCAAAGATCGAGGAGATTTCCGCTGAGAAGGGCGCAACCTCGGCGCAGGTGACGCTGGCCTGGCTGCTCGCACAGGGTCCCGATGTTGTCGCCATACCCGGCACGCGCTACCCGGCTCGGCTGGATGAGAACATCGGTGCGCTTGACGTGCATTTGTCCGCGGACGATGTGGCGCGAATTTCTGCCGCGGTCCCGGCTGGCGCCGCGGCTGGCACGCGCTATCCTGCGGGGGGAATGGCTGGGGTGTTCATCTGAGAACAAGACCTGCCCATCGCGCGTATGTCGCGCGTTTATGGGCCGGGTTAGGGCTCCGGGCGGCGTCGGTCATCTCGTTGTAATTGACCATGGCGCCCTCGGGTCCTATCTGAGGCGGGTGCGTCTCGGCCTTCCCGGCCCTTTCGCCCTTGGAAGGTTCTCATGCTCGCCTCATTCGCCCGTGCCATTTTCGGCTCTGCCAACGACCGATCCCTGAAGGGGTATCAGCGGCGCGTACCGCAGATCAACGCCCTGGAAGACGGGATGAAGGCCCTGTCGGATGAGGCGTTGGCAGCCAAGACGGTGGAGTTCCGCCAGCGGCTGGCGGATGGCGCCACATTGGACGATTTATTGCCGGAAGCCTTCGCTACGGTGCGGGAGGCTGGTCGGCGGGTGCTGGGCCAACGTCACTTCGATGTGCAGCTTGTCGGCGGCATGGTGCTGCACGACGGCAAGATTGCCGAGATGAAGACGGGCGAAGGCAAGACCCTGGTGGCGACCCTGCCGGTCTATCTAAACGCGCTGGCCGGCAAAGGCGTACACGTCGTCACCGTGAACGATTACCTGGCACGCCGTGACGCCGAGTGGATGGGCCAGATCTATCAGTTCCTGGGCCTGAGCGTCGGTGTCATCGTCCATGGCCAGGATGAGGAAACCAAGCGTACCCAGTACAGCGCCGACATCACCTACGGCACCAACAACGAATTCGGCTTCGACTACCTGCGCGACAATATGAAGTACCGGCTGGAAGACATGGTCCAGCGCGACTTTTGTTTCGCGATCGTCGATGAGGTTGACAGCATCCTGATCGACGAAGCCCGCACGCCGCTGATCATCTCCGGTCCGGCTGAGGACAGTTCCGACTTGTACCGCCAGGTTGACGCGGTCGTGAAGGAGCTCGTCAAGGATCCCGAGACCTACGAAAAGGATGAAAAGTTCAAGACGGTTTCTCTGACCGAACCCGGCAGCGAGCGGGTTGAGGAGATGCTGC
>DAICYU010000724.1 GCA_027311485.1 Acetobacteraceae bacterium | reverse complement strand
CCCTGATGGAAACGGCTGCAGGGCTGGCCGCGAGCGCACGGGCGCTGGGGCCGGTCGCGACAGCCGCAGTATCCAATGTCAGCCTGCTTCACCCGGTCGAGACCGGCGATGTCGTGTGCGTGTACACGCGGATTACAAAACTCGGCCATACTTCGATCACTGTCGGAGTCGAGGCCTTTGCACTGCGCCATTATTTGCAGGAACGCGTGCGCCTGACCGAGGCAGAGTATGTGGTGGTTGCGGTGGATGATGAAGGGCTGCCCCGTACGCTGCCGACAAGCGACTGGGCGTTCGGCGCCCTGGGCTAGCACGCGATGCTGGAACGCCACGGTCCGCGGCTGAACAGCGCGGCGGCGTGACTCGCATCCTCACTTAGAAGCATGCCTGTCGGAGGGCTGTTATAATAACGGGTATCGCCCGGGGCTCGCCCGGGTGCGCCTGATGTCCGGCATTGCCAGACGGATCGATGGCGGCAGGAACGGTGGACCATTTTCGGTAGCCATGCCTGGCGGAAAGCATGGTCCCTGCCGGTCTGCAACGTCGGCGCTTAAGAAGTAGATTTTCTACATCTTTGGATTGTGCCGCTCCGGCAAAGCGCGATTCCGCCTTTCCGGCAGGTTACAGGCGTGCATGCTCCTGCATTAACGGGTCGCCACGTGAATTACAGGTACCTAATTCCATGTTTATAAAATCTAATATATAATCATAAATATATAATCATACGGACATTTTTGTTTAGGAAATCTCGGACACCCCTAACATACCGTGATCGTACTGCAACATAACGCTCGCGAAGCTGTGGCGTGTGTGCATTCATGCTTCCGTAATCATTAACTCCTTTTATATCTGCCCTGCGACCAACGCGGGGAGGTCAGGTCGTTCCCCGGGTGCTTGAAAACATCCGCAAACGGCTCGGGTCGCGAGCTAATAGGAGATGGATATGCGTAGAGTACTAATGGCCAGCGCGGCCTTCCTGGGGGGCAGTTTCGCGCTCGCACATGCCCAAACGTCGCCGATCAACCCGCCGAGTCCGCTGGAAGGGCAGTATGCTGCTCCGTTCGGCGCAGGCGGCAACACAAGCAATAATAACAATGCCTGGGGTATCGCCAATACACCGACCGGCAGCGCCGCCGCTGGTCCGCTGAGCACGATCCGCGCCCCGAACACCTACAAGGTGCCGTCGCCGGGCACGATCGTGATCCACCTGAACGGCCGCGTTGAAGCCGATTACTCCGCGGTGTTCACCACCGCTGACAAGATCAAGGCGCCGAATGGCGGCTACTACAAGCTGAACCCGCAGGGCGTCGCCAGTGACATCCGCCTGTATTTCGGTGCGGACGGCGTGGCTTCGAACGGCCTGCGTTACGGTGCGGCGATCGAATGGTGGCAAAACTTCTACGGCGGCACGGTCAACAGCAATCCGAACGCCGGGTCGGCCAGCGGCAGCGGCAACACCTCGGGCCAGACGCTGTTCGTTCGTAAGGAATTCGCCTACCTCGCCTCCGACAAGGTCGGTATCGTCCGCCTGGGTGGTTCCGAAGGCGTCATCGGCTTGATGGACCCCTGCATCTTCAGCTCCCAGTGCTGGGACGTGGGCATGGGCACGCTGAACGGTGGCGGACCGCAGGCGATGGCGCCCCAGAACGGCATGGGCGTTCCTTGGGTGTTCTCCTCGCAGTCCGGCGCGGAATACGCGACCAACAAGATCAGCTATCTGTCCCCGCAGGTCTATGGCTTCGACTTCGCCGCCAGCTTTGTGCCCAGCAAGGGCAACATGTTTGCGGACCAGTCGTATGGCAGCCCGATCCAGAACCAGGTCTGCGCCAACGCCAACCCGGAATGCTTGACGATCTCCTCGGGTAACGACCCCGAGCGTTACATCAACATGCTGGGCCTGGCACTGCGCTACCAGAAGAATTTCGGCGATGTTGACTTCAAGACCTATGGTCTGTGGGAAACATCCGGCCACGAGAACCTGACCACCGGCACATACCTGACGCCGGCGGCCGTTCGTGCGGCGGTTCCGGGCGGCGGCGCGAATTCGCTGCTGATGGAATATCAGAACTTCAACTTCTACCAGGCTGGCGTCGCGGTTACGTACTCGAACTTCACCTTTGCCTTGGACTACATGGGCGGCCAGGTGAACGGGCAGCTGCTGCTGAACCCGGTCGGCGGCACACCGATGGACGCATGGGTGGCCGGTGTCACATACATGAACGGTCCGTGGACGTTTGGTGTGATGTATGAAAA
>DAICYU010000723.1 GCA_027311485.1 Acetobacteraceae bacterium | reverse complement strand
CACCGACCGAAGTGCGGGCTGCGCTGGCCGCGGGCGCGGACGTGGTGAAGATCTTTCCGGCGTCCTCGGCCGGCGGCCCGGCGCACATCAAGGCCCTGGCCAGCGTGCTGCCGCAGGTTCCGTTCTGCCCGACCGGCGGCGTGGAGCCGTCGAATGTCGCGGCCTATCTGGCGGCCGGCGCCGCCTTCGTGGGCATGGGCGGCGCGCTGGTGGATGAAAAGCGCATCGCCGCCGGCGATAAGGCGTCCATCCAGGGCGCAGCCCGCCAAGTGCTGACATGAACACCGCCGGGACGACAGGGGTGGACACGTCCCAGGCTGGCAGGTCCGGGCCTGGTAGAACCGTCGATCTGCTGTGCATGGGTGAGCCGATGCTGGAGTTCAATCAGCTTCCCCTCGGCCCGGACGGCGCGCAGCACTACCTGGAGGGCCACGGTGGTGACACCTCCAACGCCGCGATCGCCGCCGCCCGCCAAGGCGCCAGCGTCGGCTATATCACCGCGCTCGGCCAGGACATGCCCGGCGACAGCTTCTTACGGCTGTGGGCGCGGGAAGGGGTGGATACAACCACGGTTATCCGCACCGACCGCTACCAGACAGGCGTGTATTTCGTCACCCATGACGCCGCGGGGCATCACTTCCTGCACTACCGCACGCATTCGGCCGCCGCGATGTATGCCGCGTCCGACCTGCCGCGGGATGCCATCGCCGCCGCCCGCATTTTGTATGTCTCGGGTATCAGCCAGGGCATCTCGGCCAGCGCCTGCGACGCGGTCTTCGCCGCGATCGCCCTGGCGCGGCAGCACGGCGTGCAGGTGGCGTATGACACCAACTATCGCCCGCGTTTGTGGCCGCCGGCGCGTGCCTCGGCAGTGATGCATGCCGCGATGGCGCAAGCCGATTATGCGTTCCCCGGTATGGATGACGTCCATACCCTGACCGGACTGACCGACCCGGACGCGATGCTGGACTTCTATCTTGCCCTTGGCTGCAAGGTCGTCGTCCTGAAGATGGGGGAGGCCGGGGCCTGTGTCGCCACCGTCGATGCGCGCGTGCGCATCCCCCGCCACCCGATCACCTGTGTCGATGCGACCGGCGCGGGGGATACGTTCTGCGGCGCGTTCCTGGCGCGTATCCTGGCCGGCGATGTCCCGGTGCAGGCAGCCCGCTACGCCGCCGTTGCCGCCGCATTGAAGTGCACCGGCTACGGCGCGGTCGGCCCCATCCCGACAGCGGCGGAGGTGCGGCAGGCGCTCACCGCCGCGTAGCGACAAGCGGCCATCGCGGGCCGGCCGTGAAGCCGCTGGCATATGACTGAACAAAGTTTATATATCACCTTATGACTGTCCTCGCTCCGCCGAAATCGACCCGTAAACCCCGCGGTCAGGGCGCCACCCGCCGGGACGAGGTCTTGGCGGCTGCCAAAAAGCTGTTCCTGACCGAAGGCTTCGAGCAGACCACGATCCGCAAGCTTGCCGCCGCCGTGGGTGTCTCCTCCGCCGCCCTGTACCTTTATTTCCCGGACAAGGACGCCATTCTTCGCGCCATTGCGGAGTCGACCTTCGACACGCTGCTCGCGCGCCTGGAGGATTCGCAGCGCCGCCCTGGCACTGACCTGGACCGGTTTCGTGCGGGGCTGGATGCCTATGTCCGCTTCGGACTCGCCCATCCGGACGAATACCGCCTGACGTTCCTGGCGAAGATCATGAGCCACAGCGGCCCGGGGCGCCCCGCCAATCCGTGCGGAGATCTGCCGGCGGCCGATCGTTCGTTCAGCATCCTGTCCGAAAGCATCGCTGCGCTGATGCACAACGGCGTGTTTGCAAACGCCGAACCGCTGCTGACCGCCGAGGCTGTGTGGGCAAGCCTGCACGGACTGACGGCGTTGCTGCTGGACCAGGCGGAGCACATCGAGTCATCGCCCGAGGCGTTGATCACGACAGTGCTCGACCTGCTGATCAAGGGCCTGTCCGCACCAATCTGAACATTGATCAGTGGACATTGATCATATATAAGCCCTGCCGATCTCGGAGGGCCGTCATGTCCACCCGCACCTGCATCGCTGCCAGCCTGCTCGTTCTGACCATCGGCACCGCCCGCGCCGAGGCGCCGCGTCCCGTTCGCGTACAGACGATTGTATTAACCCCAGCGCAACAAACCGTCACTTATCCGGGCGATGTTCAGGCCCGCGTCCAGGCCAACCTGGGTTTCCGGGTCGGGGGTAAGGTCATCGCCCGTCTGGTCAACATCGGTGACCATGTCACC
>DAICYU010000722.1 GCA_027311485.1 Acetobacteraceae bacterium | reverse complement strand
GGGCGCCTTCCGCATTTTCAATGACGCGGACGTCCTTGCCTTCAAGGATGGCAACGCACGAGTTGGTGGTACCCAGGTCGATACCGATAACTTTACTCATTTATAAAGCTCCTTTCAGCGGACCGCAGCAGCCCGAAGCACCGCGACGGTCCCTAGGTGGGATGAAACTCATGTATGGGGATGATGTGTCCGGGGCAAGAGTTTCCGCCGGATTTTTCGTTTCCGGTTGTCACAATGATCCGACTCAGGGGTTACCGGAGCCGGTCAGTTCCGGTGCCGGTGCCTTTGCGACCACGACCATCGCTGGCCGCAGCAACCTGCCATTCAAAGTCCAGGCCGAGGACCATGCCTGAATTACGGTGCCGGGCGGGTGTGCTTCTGTCTCCTGTTCGGCCATTGCCTGATGCAGGTTCGGGTCGAACGGCTGGCCGTGCGGGTCCTGCTTCTTGATCCCGTTCCGCTCCAGAGTGGCGATAAAGCTGCGTTCGACACCTTCAAGGCCTTCGCGTACCTTTATCAGGATTTCCGGCGTGTCGTCTGTAGGCGGGGGCAACGCGTCGATGCCCCGCTTCAGGTTCTCGGCGGTTTCCACCACATCGGCGGCGAACTTCTGCACGGCATACTGCCGCGTGTCGTCCACGTCCTTCTTGGCGCGGGCACGAACGTTGGCGTTTTCCGCCTCGGCTCTGATCCAGCGCTCTTTCATCTCCGCCAGTTCGGCCTCGAGCGCGGAAATCCGGGCCGCGACTGCGTCGATAGCCTGGTCCGGAGATTGTGCCTTGTCCTGCGGAGCGCCGTCCGGTTCGATCGCGGGCTGTTCTTGCATAGGATCCTGGGTGTGTTCGGTCGTCATGGCGGCCATCAGTTAGGGAAGGAAGCGGGCCGGAACAAGCCGTTTGTCTATCCTTCTATTAATGGATGTGCCATCAGCCCAGAAGATGGCCGATGACGCGGGCCGTATAATCCACCACCGGGATAATCCGTCCGTAATTGATCCGCGTCGGGCCGATCACCCCGATGGCACCGACAATTCGCCCGCCTTCGCCGCGGGCGGGGGAAACGATCACCGATACGCCCGAGGTTGCGAACAAGCCGCTTTCAGCGCCGATAAAGATCCGCACACCGTCGGACTGTTCCGCCAGTTCCAGAAGCCGCAGCATCGTCTCCTGCGCCTCCAGGCGTTCGAACAGCGCCTGTATGGCAGCAATGCGTTCGATCTGGGTCACGTCGGACAGCAGCCGGCCCTGACCGCGCACGATCAGACTGCCCGAGCGTCCCTCACCGGTCCAGGTAGCAAGGCCGGCGGCCACGACTTGGGCTGACAGGGCGTCGAGCTCCGTCCGGTTCGCCGCCATTTCGGTCGCCACTACGCGCCGCACATCAGCCAAGGCTCGGCCGGACAGCCGCGCGTTCAAGTAGTTGCTGGCCTGTTGCAATGCTGAGGGTGGCAGGCCGGGTGGCGTTTCAATCACCCGGTTTTCCACATTCCCGTCGCTGTTCACCAGCACCACGAGTGCCCTTCCCGGGCCAAGGGGAACAAACTCGATATGCTTGACAGGCCCCTCGGTCTTTGGGGCGAGCACGAGGCCTGCGGCTGACGACAGGCCGGACAGCAGGGAACTGGCCTCCGTCAGCGTATCTTCCAGACTGCGGCCGGAGGCCTGCAGAGCCGCGGAGATCGTGTCCCGCTCTTCTTCCGACAGCTCACCGAAGTTCAGCAGCCCATCAACGAACAAGCGCAGGCCACGATCCGTGGGCAGCCTGCCGGCGGAGGTATGGGGGGCGAAGAGCAGGCCGGAATCAGTCAGGTCAGCCATCACATTCCGGATGGTGGCCGGTGACAAGGGCAATGGCAGCCGTCGGGCGAGGGTGCGAGATCCGACCGGCTCACCGGTTTCAACGTACTGTTCGACGATCTCCCGCAGGATGGCGGCCGACCGCACGTCGAGACCTGCGGGCAACGGCGACAAGGTCGACTGGTTGGCCGCACGGCCTTGCAGGCGGGAAAAACGGCCGGTGAAGCTGCGGAGTTTATCATCCCTTAATACTATACAAGATGCCATGCCAAACGGGAAGGCTTGATGAAGGTGCGGTGTCGTGCGGCAGGATCTCCCCGATTTTTGGTGCGTCGCATGTCCTGGGAGGCATGAACCAGGAACTCTACCAGCCCGGCGGCTTCGGCGGGTGCCGGTCGATCCGTCGGCAGCGTTGCTGGCGTAAGGGCAGAATCCCCCAGAAGCGCGAGCATGCGGCTGGCAACGAAC
>DAICYU010000721.1 GCA_027311485.1 Acetobacteraceae bacterium | reverse complement strand
GCGCTGAATCTGGGCTTGGCGCGGGCGCAATCGATCGTCGATGCGCTGAAAGCCGCAGGGGTGCCTGGCACCGCGATCCGTGTCAGTGCCGAAGCTTCTGGTCGCGGCGCGTCACTGCATTTGCTACAATAGTATTTCACGAAGTCCCGAAAGGCCCGTCATGAGTTCCGAATCCTCCGGCGAGTTCCATCGCATCCGCCGTCTGCCGCCGTATGTCTTCGCCGAAGTCAACACGGCCAAGGCCAAGGCGCGGACCGCCGGAGAGGACATCATCGACCTTGGCATGGGCAATCCCGATAGCCCGACGCCACCGCATATCGTCGCCAAGCTGGTGGAAACGGTGCAGGATCCCCGGTCGCACCGCTATTCCGTCAGCAAAGGCATTCCCGGCCTGCGCCGAGCGCTGGCGGCCTATTATCAGCGACGGTTCGATGTCGGGCTGAATCCGGAAACCGAGGTGGTTGCCACGCTCGGGTCCAAGGAGGGGCTGGCGAACCTGGCGTCGGCGATCACCAGCCCGGGCGATACGATCCTGGTGCCCAACCCGTCCTATCCGATTCATCAGTTCGGCTTCATCATCGCCGGGGCAGCCGTGCGCAGCATTCCGGCAACCCCGGATGAGGAGATGCTGCGGGCGCTGGACCGTGCCGTGCGGCATTCGGTGCCGAAGCCGACGGCGCTGATCGTCAATTTTCCGTCCAACCCCACCGCCTATCTGGCAGACCTGGATTTCTACCGGGAGATCGTCGCCTTCGCGCGCCGGCATGAGATCTGGGTGATGTCCGACCTCGCCTATGCCGAAATCTATTTCGGCGACAAGGTGCCGCCGTCGATTCTGCAGGTGCCGGGCGCGAAGGACATTGCGGTGGAGTTCACCAGCCTGTCCAAAACCTACTCCATGCCCGGCTGGCGCATGGGTTTTGCCGCCGGCAATCCGCGGCTGATCAATGCGCTGACGCGGATGAAATCCTATCTGGATTACGGCGCTTTCACGCCAATCCAGGTCGCCGCCGCCGCCGCCCTGACCGGCCCGCAGGACTGTGTGGAGCAGATGCGCACCTTGTATCGGGAGCGCCGCGACGTGCTGATCAAAGGTCTGGCCTCGGCGGGCTGGAACGTCCCGAGTCCCGAGGGCTCGATGTTCGCCTGGGCCCCCGTTCCCGAACGCTATGCCTCGCTCGGCAGCGTCGAGTTTTCCAAGCTGCTGCTGGAACGCGCCAAGGTCGCTGTGGCGCCGGGCCTGGGCTTCGGCGAGCATGGCGACGGTTATGTCCGTATCGCGCTGGTCGAAAACACGCACCGGCTGCGGCAGGCGATCCGCAACATCCGGGCCTTCATGCAAACCGGGTCGAATGTAGCCGACGCGACGCGGGATGCCAGCGAACCGGCGCTGGCACGCGCCGTGGCCCGCCAATGAGCCGTCCGCTCTCCGTCGCCCTGGCAGGCCTGGGCACCGTCGGCGGCGGCGTCATGGCGCTGCTGCGGCAGAACGCGGACATCGTTGCCGCCCGCGCCGGGCGGCCGATCGCCGTGACGGCGGTATCCGCCCGGGACCGGTCGAAGGATCGTGGCTTTCCCCTGACCGGCCTGCGCTGGTACGAGGATCCGGTCGCCCTGGCCAGCGATCCGGCCGTGGATGTGGTTGTCGAGCTGATCGGCGGGTCGGAAGGGCCGGCGCGTGTGTTGGCCGAAGCCGCGATTGGCGCCGGAAAGCCGCTGGTCACCGCAAACAAGGCGCTGCTGGCGGTGCACGGCGCGCAACTCGCCCATGCTGCCGAGGAACGGGGCGTGTCGCTGTCGTTCGAAGCGGCCGTAGCCGGCGGGATTCCGGTGATCAAGGCGTTGCGCGAAGGGCTTGCCGGCAACCGGATCAGCGCCGTCGCCGGCATCCTGAACGGGACCTGCAACTATATCCTGACGCAGATGCGCGAGCGCGGGCGGGAATTTGCCGAGGTCCTCGCCGATGCACAGAAGCTGGGTTACGCGGAGGCCGATCCCAGCTTCGACATCGATGGCATCGACGCGGCGCACAAGCTGGCGATCCTGGCGGCTTTGGCGTTTGGCCGGCCGGTCGCGTTCGATCAGGTGCATGTCGAGGGCATCCGGCACATTTCGGCCACCGACATCGCCTTCGCCACGGCCCTGGGCTACCGTATCAAGCTGCTGGGTATTGCCAGGCAGACCGATGCCGGGATCGAAACCCGCGTGCATCCCTGCCTGGTGCCGGAAACCGCACCGATCGCGCGGGTGGACGGCGTGTTCAACGCTGT
>DAICYU010000720.1 GCA_027311485.1 Acetobacteraceae bacterium | reverse complement strand
AGGCCGGCACCGGGATCATGCCGTGCGTAGAACGCAACCCTGGGCAGGAACGTGTCGGACAGGACCCTGAAGAAAGGCCGCGTCGCACTTACGAATTTCTCGGCAA
The DNA here is from genome assembly GCA_027311485.1 of Acetobacteraceae bacterium. GTDB lineage: Bacteria > Pseudomonadota > Alphaproteobacteria > Acetobacterales > Acetobacteraceae > Rhodopila. The sequence continues at coordinate 2,172 of DAICYU010000720.1, read as the reverse complement.
CCGAATACTGGCCGGCCGCGACGTAGCCGCCGAAGTGCTGGACCAGCAACACCGGCAGCGTCATCGACGTCCGCTCGACAAAGGAATACAGGAAGCCACGCCATCCATTCCGAAGCTGCCGCGTCACACTCAATGGCGTCACCGACCGGATACCGGCGATGCCCACCCCGGCAACGAACGGCAGGCTGACCAGACCGGAAATCAGCGGCACACCCGACTGCAAGGCAACGGCCAGAGCGACCTGCGCCGGCGATTTCACCAGCCACAGGAAAGCGGCGAAGGTCAGCAGGCGGGCAAACACCGTCGCCACTGCCGCCTGCCAGGCACGCTCCAGCCCGATCAGCAGCCAGCCCGGAAACAGGACGCCACCAAACGCCGTCATCATGGCACACAGGAACATCGGCCGGCCGATCGGCAGCACGCTGCCAGCGGCGGCAAGCCCCGCCAGCGTGACCAGCAGGCACAGCGTGACCTTTGTCATCAGCACTTCTGCGAACAATGCGGCGATGACCTTGGGCTCGTCCCGCGCGGCAGCGGCGGTACGTTGCGCGGTCCAGTGAAAGCCGTATTCGACGAATGTGGCGGCGAACTGCCCGATGCTTAGCGCATAAGCGTATTCGCCGAACTGATGCGCCCCCAGCACCCACCCTGCGTAAGGCAGCAGTATCAGCGGCTGCAGGACATCGGCGGCATGCATCACCACCAGGCTTGTGGCTTGCCGGCGCAGGCTCATGGCAAAGCCCGGCCGGCGCGTGTTGCGACGCCGGCGCGATCAATGCACCACCCCGCATTGGGAACCGAGCCAGCAGGGAGATGTTCAAGCCAACCTAGAAACCGGTCGAGGTCATCCCAGAGTTGATGCTCCTCCAGCTCCCACGAATGACCCCAAAGGTGAAAATGTCCTGCTATGCCCAGGCATGTTTCGGCTGCCCTGGTCAGGCGTGTAACAAGGTCGCCGCCGCCAAGAACGGCACGAAGCACCGTCACCCTTTCCAGGGATGGCCCGCCACTCAGGCAATTGCGCAGATAGATTGCATTCGGGTGGGCAAAGAACTGCATCGTCGTTGGCATCTGGAATCTGTCCATCCCTGGTGAAGCCGACAGGTTCCTGACCGTGCGGGCATACCGAAACCCGAGCCGCCGAACCAACTGTCGCACCATGCGGTTGTGATGGCCGCGCACGTAGGCGAAGCCGCTGACCTCCTGCCCCAGCAGGTCCTCCAGCCAGGATTTGTTGCTGACAATCTGATCCTCGGCTTCAAGCAGGCTCATGTCTGTCAGGCTCACATGATCCCGTGTATGGCCGCCTATCTCAAAGCGCCGGGCAACCTGCCGCACCTCGGCAGGCTGCATCACCTTCCGCCCTTCGGCGTTGCGGGTCGGCACATAAAACGTCCCGCTGATGCCATGCTTTTCCAGCAGCTCCGCCACACGCAGGTCGGACGGGTGCCCATCATCCCAGGAGGTCGTGATCAGCGACCGCGCCCCCGCGAAATCGGCTTTCATGACACCCACTACGCGTCGTGAACCTGGCCTTCCGACCACCGCGTGCCACAACATGCCATGATGAACATCGTATTCGAAACAAGATATCGTTTCGCCAGCCGCCTTGGGTCCTGCAGGATCCGGTGAAACCACTCCAGGCCGTTTCGTTGCATCCAGGCCGGTGCGCGCTTGACGACGCCGGCATGGAAATCCAGCGCCGCGCCAACGCCCACCATGACGGCATGAACCCGCTGATGGTGCGACCGCAGCCAGGCTTCCTGCTTGGGGCATCCCAGCCCCACCCACACGATCCTGGCCCCGGACGCGTTGATCCTTTCGACGATCGCGGCATCCTCCTCGTCCGACAGGCTCCGGAACGGCGGCGAAATGGCACCGACAATGTCGATGTCCGGAAACGCTGCCCGGAGTCTCTGTTCCAGCAGCAGCAATGTCCTGGGCGTGGAGCCGTACAGGAAAACCGGCGTTCCGCTTTCCGCGGCCCTGCGACAGCACGCCCACATCAGATCGGGGCCGCTGATACGCCCTTGCGCGGAATGGCCCTTGCGCCGCAGTACCCAGGCGACCGGCGTGCCGTCGGGCGTCACCATGTCGGCGGCGAAATGGCACCGACAATGTCGATGTCCGGAAACGCTGCCCGGAGTCTCTGTTCCAGCAGCAGCAATGTCC
>DAICYU010000071.1 GCA_027311485.1 Acetobacteraceae bacterium | reverse complement strand
GGAGCATCCGGACAAGAACTTCGGTCTGCCAACCTTTGGCACGCGCGGGGCGGAGGTGCCGCAGCAGAAGCCGTTCAGTAGCAAGGCGCCGGCGGGCGGCGGTGAAACTGCGACGGGCGGCGCCATGACGCCGGCCGCGCCGTCACCGGATCTTGGCATGCCTGCACCGGGGACGCCGGACCCTGTTATGCCGGGTGCTGAAACCGCTGGCGCATCATCGGCGCCGATGGATTTTTTCCCCCCAACGACCGAGTTCCAGTTGCCCAAGCGCAATCAGGCCGCGGCGTCCGATACGGACACGCCGCTTTATACGACTCAGGACAATTCGGACGGCACCACGACTGATGACGGGACGGGGACAAACGCGACGGGGGACTGAACTGGAGCGGGTGAAGGGAATCGAACCCTCGTATGCAGCTTGGGAAGCTGCCGTTCTACCATTGAACTACACCCGCACCGTGGGATGCTTCTAGCCGGTTTGCCTGTACCTTGCAATTCGCGTGACTGGCAATTTGCGTGGCTTGCAATTTGGGCATTGCGGGTCGGCCGTTGCACGTTACCGGGCAGGTTCATCGGCCGACGGAATGAAGCACCCAAGCCGCCGTAGACCCCGGCAGAGCCGCTTGGCGGCTGGAACCCTGATGATGCGTTGATCTCAGACCAGGGATCTCAGGGGCGGCGGTTTTCGTCGCCGGCAACGGCGCTGAAGCTGACGCGGGTGTTATCGGATAGCGTGACCGTGACAACCCCGTCCACCACACAGTCCGGACCGCTCCGGCTGGCCGCCGCCGGCTCGCGCCGTGCTGACGGCTTATCAAGCACGACCTCCCGCACGGACACCAGATCCCGGGCGGCGCTGATATCGTGGCGGAATACGAACAGGTCGGATTTCGCCGACGCCGGTGCGCCACGGCCAGCCGCACTCCCGCCAACCACAGCAGGCTCTCCGTTTGTGTAGGCGAATGTTCCGACTTCAGATTTGGCCGAGCCGCCGATTGTCGGCGCTGAGGGAACACTGCGGTCCACGGCACCCATGCCGACCGGCTTCACGGCAGCGCGATAATCCGGCTGATTTTTCACTTGATTTTCAGGTGCCTGTAATGGGCGATTCTGCGGATGGTCAGTCACTTGCTGGGTTGGAGCCGACTCCAGGGATCTCTGCTCCGCCGACCGGCTCACCCGTTGGGGACGACGGCGATTCGACACGAAGGATACCTTTTCGTCACTGGAATTATGCGCCTGAGAAGCAAACATGGCATCGATCCTGAAGATTCGTCGTGTCCAGCCAGCATAGGTGCGCCAGACTTAGCTTGTTTCCAACGTCTGCGCTGCCGCTACAGGCGCCCTACACGCGATGTTGTAAGTCTCTCAACCGTCTCGCTTGTGCGTTCAGCCGGAAACACAAGTAATGGTTGAATATTCTTGTATGTCCGATCGCATCACGCCCTGGACAACCGTCACGCGCCCAGGCGGTGGTCACGCCGGGCCCCCGTTATCATGCCCAGGCGATGGTCCCGCAGGGCCGCCGTCATCGTGATTGACGTGTTGTCCGCTATGGCATTATCAGGGCACCGCCGGTTAACGCCGGTCCTCGTGATTTGTCCGGCCGGCTTGCGGCGAGGTGAAACAAGCGCGCTAAAGAGGCCAGGGCGGGTCTGTTTTCTGGTCCAACCTGAGTCGCGGCTGGGCACTCGCGTTTAAAGGCCCTGATACATGAAACTCGACCCGTCGCTCCGTACCGCCACCCGCTTGGTGCATGGTGGCGTCAACCGCACCCATCACGGCGAAACCGCTGAAGCGCTGTTCCTGACCTCCGGTTACGTCTATGAGAACGCGGAACAGGCCGAAGCGACGTTCACCGGCACGATCGAGCATTACCAGTATTCCCGCTTCGCCAACCCGACCCTGAGCATGCTGGAAGAGCGGCTTTGCCTGATCGAGGGGGCCGAGGCCTGCCGTACGACCGCCACGGGCATGGCCGCGGTGAACGCCGCGCTGATGTCGCACCTGAAGGCGGGCGACCGGGTCGTGGCGTCGCGTGCGCTGTTCGGGTCCTGTCACTGGATCGTATCCACCCTGTTGCCCCGGTTCGGCATCCAGACCGAGTTCGTCGATGGCACCGACCTGGACCAATGGGCGCAGGCGCTGTCCCGCCCGGCCAATCTGGTTCTGCTGGAATCGCCGTCCAACCCGATGCTGGAACTGGTCGACCTGCCGGCGGTAGCGGCGTTGGCGCATCAAGCCGGCGCGATCGTGGTGGTGGACAATGTCTTCGCCACGCCGTTGCTGCAGCAGCCGTTGCAACTGGGCGCCGATGTGGTGGTCTATTCCTGCACGAAACACATCGACGGACAGGGCAGGGTGCTTGGCGGCGCGGTGCTGGGCCGTACCAAATGGGTCAACGAAACCCTGCAGCCGTTTATTCGCAACACCGGTCCCGCGCTGTCGCCGTTCAATGCATGGTTGCTGTTGAAGGGCCTGGAGACACTCGCCCTGCGGGTTGACGCCAGTTCCCGCGCGGCGGCGACGATCGCTGATTTCCTGGCCGACCAGCCCGCAGTGTCCCGGGTGTGGTATCCGTTCCGCGCCGACCACCCGCAGCATGCGCTGGCGCGGCAGCAGATGACGGCCGGCGGCACCATCGTCACGTTCGAGGTCGCCGGCGGCAAGGAGGCCGCGTTCCGGGTCATGAACGCGTTCCGGCTGATCGCGATTTCCAACAACCTGGGCGACTCCAAGTCGATGGTCACCCATCCCACCACCACCACCCATATGCGGATCGGCGAGGCGGAGCGGCAGCGCCTGGGCATCTCCCCCGGGGTCATCCGGTTCTCGGTCGGCCTTGAAGATCCGGCCGATCTCATGGACGATCTGCGTCAGGCCCTGGAGCGTGCCCCGGGCTGACGACGCAGCCTCTGGCGACACGGCCTCTGGCGACACGCCCTCGACGACGCGGCCACGGGAAAGGTCTGGAACGGGAATTTTCCAGACCTGGCCGACGCTAATTTCCGCTGCCCCCCTGCCGCCGGAATGTGCGAAACTGGACAACCGCCGCGTATGGGGCTTGATTCATCGCTTTTGGAAGGCAAGTTAGGTATTGTGTCATGACGTCCGAGGATCCAAAATCCGGCCGGTCCAGGCGTGCTTCCGCGCCGACGATCCAGTCGCATCGGCCAGGCCGGTCCGCTGCCAACGCGGGCGCGGACTATTCCCGCGTCACCCGCGACGTGCGCGTTTCTGTCCGCTCCTTCTTCCTGGCTGATCAATCGCAGCCGGAGGATAATCACTTCGTTTGGGCGTATAAGGTCACCATTGAGAATAATGGGCGGGAGCCGGTGCAGCTGATGCGCCGCACCTGGCAGATTACCGATGCGCGCGGGCGGACGCAGCACGTGCACGGCGCCGGCGTTGTCGGTGAACAGCCGCTGCTGGAACCGGGCGAGACGTTCGAGTACACCTCTGGGACACCTTTGGACACGCCCTCCGGCTTCATGGTCGGCGCCTACCACATGGTCATTCCCTCATCCGGGGAGAGCTTTGACGTGGCGATTCCGGCGTTCAGCCTGGACAGCCCGCATCAAAGCGGCCGAGTACATTAAACCTGAAACAAAACGGGTTGCGGGGTTTTGCCATCGCCCCATATCCCCGCAGGACGGGAAGCCGTCCGAACTGGAAATGTTGCAGGAAATTTCATAGTGAATATCATCGCCCCCGCCTCCGACCGCGCTGCGGCCGATGTCTCGCAACCCCGGCCGACCCGCGAGCAGGCGGAGGATGCGATCCGCACATTATTGCGCTGGGCGGGGGACGATCCCGAACGGGAAGGGCTGCGCGATACCCCGTCCCGGGTCGCACGCGCGTACCGGGAGTTCTTCGTCGGTTACGATACCGATCCGGTTGGCCTGCTGCAGCGCACCTTCGACGAAACCGACGGCTACGATGAAATCGTGCTGTTGCGCGACATCCGCCTGGAAAGCACGTGCGAGCATCATATGGCGCCGATCATCGGCCGCGTGCACGTCGCCTACCTGCCGCATCGTCGGGTCGTGGGCATCAGCAAGCTGGCCCGCGTCGTGGACGCCTACGCGAAGCGGCTGCAGATCCAGGAAAAGATGACTGCCCAGATCGCCAACACGATCAATGAGGTGCTGGAACCGCGCGGCGTCGCCGTGATCATCGAGGCCGCGCATCAATGCATGACGACGCGCGGCGTCCACAAGCCAGGCGTTACCATGGTCACCAGCCGCATGCTCGGCGCCTTCCGCGACAATGCCGCGACCCGGCGTGAATTGCTGGCCATGGTCGGCAACCGCGGCTCCACCATCCTCAGCGAATAGGGGCTCGGAACGAATACGCACCCCCGCCGCCGGGACGGCCTGGCGGCGTGATGATAAGGCGGGATGACGGCGATTGGACGTTACGGCGATAGGACCGGACGCTCAGGCGCCCGGTCCCGGTCCGCATCAGCCCAGGTTCGGCATGGCATCGGTAAAGCCGGTCACCATCGTGAACCGGCCATCCGGTGCGATCGTGGCGAAGTCGGTGCCGGCGAAGAACAGCGGGGCTTCCACCGTCCCGCCCGCGGTCCAGCTGAACCGAACCCGCCCGTGATGCGCCTCGATGCCGCTGGCAAGCCTGAAGCGATAGCCTGAGAAGTGATCCTGCGTGGCGCCGATCATGGCATCGATCGCGTCATGGCCGGTGCCCTCCCGATGCGAGTCCAGATACCCGCCATCCTCCGACCAAGTGCGAGCGATGATGGCCCGGCGCTTCGCGGCGTCGGTTTCGTTCCAGGCGGCAATGTAGTTGGCGACAGCCTCGTTGACTGAGATCATGGGACAACTCCTTGTTGCACGAGAGACGGTTGCATCCGTTCCCGTGCGGACAGGAAGGCAGATCGCCACCGGGCGCGTCGATTACCTGGCAGGTAGGGTTGATCCGAAAGCCGCGCCGGGTCCGCCGGGCAAGGCACCATGACCTCCCAGGTAATGGCCGTGCCGTGCGCGGTATCGTATGGGCAGGATCATGTCGCATGCCGGAACACAGTTTGGCCCGCTGCTGCGCGAATGGCGGCAGCGGCGCCGTATCAGCCAGCTCGACCTTGCGTGTCAGGGCAATATCTCCACCCGCCATCTCAGTTTCCTGGAGACGGGGCGATCACGGCCGAGCCGGGAGATGGTGCTGCATCTGGCGGAGCAGTTGGAGGTCCCGCTGCGGGAACGAAACTATCTGCTCGCCGCGGCGGGATTTGCGCCGGTTTACCGCGAGTCCGCGCTGACCGATCCCGGATTGCAGGCCGCCCGAAAGGCGATGGAGGCGGTGGTCCACGGCCACATGCCCTATCCGGCGCTGGCGATTGACCGGCATTGGACCCTGGTGACGGCCAATGACGCCGTCGCCTGGCTGCTCGCCGACGTCGATCCGGCGCTGCTGGTACCGCCGGTCAATGTGCTGCGACTGGCGCTGCATCCGTCCGGGCTGGCGCCGCGCACCATCAACCTGCCGGCATGGCGCGCGCACCTGCTGGTTCGGCTGCAGCGGCAAATGGAGGTCAGCGCCGACCCGGTGCTGGCCGCGTTGCTGGCGGAACTGCGCGACTACCCAGCCCCGCGCGGCGTGATGCCGGCGCGTGTCCCGCCCGGCGTAACGGCCGCCGCCGTTCCGTTCGACCTCGCAACACCATCCGGACCGCTGTCGTTCATCAGCATGACGGCGGTTTTCGGGACGCCAACCGACATCACGCTGTCCGAACTGACGATGGAGTCGTTCTACCCGGCAAACGAAGAAACTGCGAAAGTGCTGGCGGCCAAAATGCTGGCCCATGGCTCGGCATCGCAGCCGCGGCGTGCACCGGCCTGACCCGCCATTGGGGGCAGGTGACGCAATGCATGCGCCAATGGGTCGCTCGCCCGCCCGGATTGCACGCGAAGCCCGCACCCGCATATCTTCCGCGACCATACCGCAAAGGCGCGTATTCCATGCACGGTCCGCTCCACGGCTATCGCATCGTCGATCTCACCTCCATGATCTCGGGCCCGCTGGCCACCATGATCCTGGCCGACCAGGGGGCGGACGTGATCAAGGTGGAAAACCCCGACGGCGGCGATCACACCCGTGCCGCCAACAACCGGCGCAACGGGTTTTCCGCTTCCTTCCTCAACAACAATCGCAACAAACGTTCGCTGACGCTCGATCTCAAGGTCGAATCCGCCCGCCAGGTGCTGCTGCGGCTGCTCGCCACCGCCGACGTGTTCATCCAGAACTTCCGTCCCGGCGTGATTGAGCGCATGGGGCTGGGCGAGGATGTCGTCCGTGCCGTGGCGCCGAACATCGTCTATGTCTCGATCAGCGGTTTCGGCGACACTGGCCCCTATGCGCAGAAGCCGGTGTATGACCCGCTGATCCAGGCGGTTTCCGGGCTCGCCAGCATCCAGGCGGGTTCCGATACCGAGCGGCCGCGCCTGGTGCGCACCATCGTTCCGGACAAACTGACGGCCTACAACGCCGCCCAGGCCATCACCGCGGCCCTACTGCACCGGGAGCGGACCGGCCAGGGCCAGCACATCCGACTGTCCATGCTGGACGCCATCATCGCCTTCCTCTGGGCGTCCGACATGGGCAGCCAGACCTTCGTTGACGAAACGATCCCGCAGCAGGAAGCTGCGAGCTTCATTGACCTGATCTATGAAACCGCCACATCCCCGATCAGCGCCGCGGTGCAGACCAATCGCGAATGGGTGGCGCTGACCCGGGCGCTGGACAAGCCGGAATGGCTGGAGGACCCGCGCTTCCTGACCCCCGCGCTGCGCCAGCGCCACATCGACCAACGCCTCGCCATGACCCAGGCCGAGCTGCGCACCCGTCCGGCGGAGGCGTGGCTGGAGCGACTGACGCGTGAAGGCGTGCCCTGCGCGCCGGTGCTGACCCGCACCCAGATGCTGTCGGACCCGCAAGTGGTTGCCAACGGCATCGTGGTGGAAATCACCCACGAAACCGCCGGCCGTTTGCGCCAGGCGCGCCCGGCGGCTCGTTTTTCGGCAACCCCGGCCGCGATCCGCCAGGGCGGCCCGGTGCTGGGTGAGCACACGGCGGCGATCCTGACCGAACTGGGCTACGCGCCGGCCGACATCGAGGCGCTGACCGCGAAGGAGGACGTTGCATGATCGACTTTTATTACTGGCCAACCCCGAATGGCTGGAAAGTCTCTATCATGCTGGAGGAAACCGGGCTGCCGTACACGCTGAAGCCGGTCAACATCGGCGCCGGCGACCAGTTCGATCCGGCGTTTCTGGCGATCAGCCCGAACGCCCGCATGCCCGCCATCGTCGATCATGATGCGCCGGACGGTCCGCTGCCGGTGTTCGAGTCCGGTGCCATCCTGATCCACCTGGCGGAAAAGTCCGGGCAGTTCATGCCGACCTCGGCCAAGGGGCGGAAGGAGTGCCTGGAATGGCTGTTCTGGCAGGTTGGCAACCTGGGTCCGATGGCCGGGCAGCTCAGCCATTTCGTCAACTATGCCAAGAGCGTGCAGGCGGGCGATCATGAGTACGCGCACCGTCGCTATGCCGGCGAATACCACCGGTGCCTGGGCGTGCTGGAGCGGCGGCTGCAAGGGCGCGACTATATCCTGGACGCGTATTCGATCGCCGACATGATTTCCTGGCCCTGGGTGCTGATATCCAAGCCCCTCGGCCAGCCGTTGGATGAGTTTCCCAACGTGTCCCGCTGGCGCGACCGGATCAAGTCGCGGCCGGCGGTGCAGCGTGGTGTCGATCTGGCGAAGGATCTGCGCCGGACCGGCCAACATACCGAGGAAGCCCGCAAGATCCTGTTCGGGCAGACTGCCCGGTCCCTGGGTCAGGCCACCTGACGCGGGGCAGCGTTAGGCCGGGCGGCGCTTTCGCCGGCTGGCAAGCGTGCGGGGTTGGCGGGGCGGCCGCGCGCGCAACCAGGAAGATGCCAGGGGAGCGCCGGCGTCCTGCCAGGGTCCCGGCGTTCTGAAAGGCGGTCGGTCTCCAGGCCGCCGGCTTCAGTCGCCGGCATCACGTGGTTGGCTGCTGCTCCACGGTGGCGGCCCCAGATTGAGGTCATGGGCCGGAACCGCGGCGCCGGACGCCGCACCGATGCCCGCGCCGACCAGGGCGCCCACCACGACTCCCACCGGTCCGCCGACCAGCCCGACCACCGCACCCGTGCCCGCGCCAGTCGCCGCGCCGCCGCTTGCCCGATCCGGGGTCGATTGACCGCAGCCGGTCAGGTACGCGCAGGCGAGCAACGCAAGCAGGTGGTGACGCATGAATCGGCTCCTCGGGCTGACAACGGCGTCAGCCCGGTTTACCGGCCTGGGCACCGGTTGGCCACCTATCCGGCAGTGGTCATACCGCTTTGTGTAATCTCAGGGTTCCTGCTGCCGGCGACCAGACCGCCGGCACGGTGTTGACCCGGCAGCCCTGGCCTGTCCGCGCCGGCTAGCTGGGCGGATAATAAGGCGCGTATCCAGCCGGTGCCGGCGGGTAACCGGGCGGCGGATAGCCCTGCGGTGCATAACCCTGCGGCGGATAACCCTGCGGTGCATAACCCTGGGGCGGATAGCCCTGCGGTGCGTAACCCTGGGGTGCGTAACCCTGGGGCGGTGGTGGCGGCGGCTGGCGATGTGACTGCGGCGGCGGATGATAGCCCGGGGTCGGCGGTGGCTGGTAGCCGGGAACCTGGTTGCCGCGGGAATACATGCACTGCGCATACGCCAGATCGTAACGCTGCTGCATGCTGTACTGCGCGTCTGAGGATGGCCCGGCGCCGACCGCCGCACCGCCAAGGGCGCCCGCGCCGGCACCGATGGCCGCGCCCTGGCCGCCGCCGATCGCCGCACCTAGGCCGGCGCCCAGCAGCGTGCCGACCACCGCGGTGCCGACCTGCATGTTGTTCGCCTGCTGGGCGCCGCCCATCGTCTCATTCGACGCGAAGTTCTTGCAGATCGCCTGGTCCTGCTGGAACACGTCGAATGGCTTGCCCGGTGCCGGCATGACCCCGATCGTCGGCCCCGTGGGCTGGCTTGCACAGGCGCTAAGCAAAAGCACGGGCGCCAGTCCGGCGACCGAGAGTTTCAGCAAACGCATAAACGAATCCTCATTTGAACGGGTGTTTCGGCACCGCCCGCCAGGGCGTCCGGCACACCGCGACATATGGATAATACCCCGGTGGGGAAGCGCATTGAAACCATAATCCGGCAGCCGCGACGGCGGGCGGCGGCATCGGCAGCCCTGCGATGGCGGGGCCGTATGAGAAGCCGGTTCCAGGCCCGCTCCGCCATTTGTCGCGTCCGAGTGCGTCTTCGCGCCGCCGGCCCAGGCTGTTCCCATGGAACGCGCGCGCGTCGGACCGGCAGTTGATGACGCACCGCACCGGCCTCTGTGCCATCGCAGGCGCCAGGGCCGTTCCGACAAGTCCCAGCAGGATCAGGCACCACCGCATCGAACAACCCGCCTCGGCAACCCGGCCATTCTGCGGTCCCGTTGTTTAACAGGTGGTTAACGGCCGCCGCATTCCGTCCGGCGGCGATCAGGCCTTGCCGTCCAGGATGGGCCTGACGAACGCATGCAGGTTGCCGCCCGGAAACAGATGCCCGTCAACCGACGCCGCGGCCGCCGCCTGCATATCGGTCGCCTGGTCGCCCACCATTACGCAGCACCCGGGATCGAGGTCCCACGCCCGCATCAGGTCCAGCAACATTCCCGGCGCCGGCTTTCGCCAGGGATGCGCCTGCCGGTATGCGCTCACCTGAGCCTGCGGATGATACGGGCAGAACCGTGTATCGTCGATCGTTCCACCGGCGGCGCGCGCCTCGTCGGCGATCCAGGCCAGCAGCGCATGCACCGCGGCCTCATCATAAAGGCCGCGCGCCACGCCGGATTGGTTAGTGACGATGAACACATGCCAGCCGGTTGCGGTGGCGTGGCGGATTGCCTCCAGCGCGCCATCCACCCAGTCGAACCGGTCGCGGGAGCCGACATAGCCGTGGTCGAGGTTCAGCACGCCGTCCCGATCGAGGAACAGGGCCTTGCGGCAGCGGGCAGGGAGCGTTGCGTGCAGGTGGGCCGCAACCTCGGTCAACGCAAAATCAGGCAGCGCATCCCCCGGCAGCACGGCAGCGGGAACACCGGCGGCGGCACGGTCGATCAGGCAGACGCTGCTGCCATCCGGTCCGCCGTCCGCCGCAGGCAGCCGCAGGCGGTGTCCGGGATGCCCGGGTCCGTCAGCGGCGCCGCGCGCCAGCAGGGAACCGAGATTGGCCATCGCCGGCAGATTGCCCCGGCACGCCAGGAACCTGCGGGACAGCCGGGTTCCCGCTTCCCGCAGCAGGCCGGCGGCGCTGTCGTCGCGGTTATCCAGCAGCGTGATGTCGGCCGGCTTCGGCAGAAAGCGGCCGAGAGTGTCGGTGATCGCCGCCGCCGCGACGTCCGCCGACAGCAGCAGGAAATCGTCCACGCCGAAGCGTTGCAGCTCACGCAGCGTCCACGCCAGGGCCGGCCGGTCGCCGCACGGCCGCAGCGCCGAAGGCTCCAGCCGGACGATGCATTGCGTGACCGTCGCCCGATGCTGCGGCGTGCTGACGCCGGCGGCAAACCCGGTCATCTCAGGTCTCCGCGGCGGGTTCACGGCCGGCCAGCACCTTGGCGACGCGGCGGCCATCCATCTCCAGCACCTCGAACCGCCAGCCGCCGAACACGATCCTGTCACCCACGCGTGGCACGCGGCGCAACAGCGCCAGCAACAGCCCGGCCAGCGTATGGTAGCTTCCCTCGGCCGGCAGGTCCGGCAGTTGCATCCGCGCCTTGAGGTCGTCGATGGGGGTCATGCCGTCGAGCGTCATGGAGGTTTCACCTTCCGGGCCCGGCACGCCCTCCTGATGTTCGGGGCCGGAGGACTCGCCGACGATCGCTTCCAACACGTCGGCGGCAGTGACCACTCCCTCGAAACTGCCGTATTCGTCCATGACCAGCGCCAGGCCGAGAGCATCGGATTTCAGCCGTTCCAGCGCATCCAGGGCGCTGATCGCATCCGGCACGATCATCGGCTGGCGCAGGCTGGCGCCGACCGACAGTTCGCCGTCGCTCAGAATCCGGTCCAGCAGGTCTTTCGCCTGCACCACGCCGACCACGTTGTCGATCGACTTGTCGCACACCACGAAGCGCGAATGCGGCGCCGCCTTCAGCGCCGCGGCGATGGCCTTGGCGGGATGCGTGCGGTCGATCCAGGCCAGTTCGGTGCGCGGTGTCATGATCGCGCGCACCGGCTTGTCGGCCAGGCGCAGCACACGCTCGATCATGTCGCGCTCCTCGATTTCCAGCACGCCGGCTTGCGCACCCTCGACCAGCAACGCCTTCAGTTCCTCCTCCGTCACGGATCGGGTGGAGGCGCGATGCAGGCCGAACAGGCGCAGCACCACGGCTGACGACTTGCCCAGCAACCACACCGCCGGGCTGGTGATCCGCGCCAGCAGGACGATCGGGCCGGCGACCCGCGCGGCCATCATCTCCGGCTGCCGCAGGGCCAGCTGCTTGGGCACGAGTTCGCCCAGCACCAGCGTCAGATACGTGGTCACGATGACGACAACGGTCAGCGCCAGACTTCCCGCGTATTCCGCAATTGCCGGAAATTGCGACAGCCAGACCTGAAGATGCGCCGCAATGCGGGCGCCGCCGAACACGCCGGTCAGGACGCTGACCAAAGTGATGCCGACCTGCACCGTGGGCAGGAATCGCGGTGGATCATCGGACAGGATGCGGGCCAGCGTCGCGCCGCGCACGCCCTTGCGTTCCAGCACCGCCAGACGTGCCCGCCTGGCCGAGACAAGAGCCAATTCGCTGAGGGAAAACAGGCCGTTAATCAGAATCAGCAGCAGGATGATGACGACTTCGAGACCGATGGTCATGGGCCTTCCAGGTGGGGTGGAGCCGCGTTCAACACGATGTGACGCCTTCTATCATAACTCAGATGCGCTCATGAGCGATTGTGACGACGTTCTGCATGGGAGAAGACGTATGCCGGCCATCGCGATCCCCCTGGGCGCACTGGGTATCGTGCCCTTCATTATATTCGGTCTCGGCGCGGTCGGGCATGTCCCTGAATCGGCTGAGCGGATGCTG